>NZ_JBFAMR010000003.1:31520-278210 GCF_040656595.1 Actinoplanes sp. NPDC049802 | reverse complement strand
CGATCTCGGCCTTGAACTCGGACGTGAATGCCCGCCGCGGCCTCGATCGCTTCTTTCCCACGCTCTCCATGATGCTGGACATCCTCCCGGAGACCTCAGGTCCCCTGATCTTGGATGTCCGTCAAAACGGGGCAGGCCCACTTCCTCCTCAATCCTGGTGTGGTGGTGACTTGCGGACGACGTCTTCGGCGATCACGGCGAGCACGCGAGCCAGGACGTCCGGGTCGATGCTGATGCGGCGCATCTGCCGCCGTGGGCGGCGGTGCTCGGATCGGGGCGTCGGCCTCGTCATCCGGGCGGACGTCCGTCCGTCGTCCGTCCGCGCGGATCGGTGCGCAGACGCGTGCGGGGGTACGGATGTCCGCGCGGACGTTGCGCACTACACATTGGCGGCTCGCCAGCGTCCCCGGCTGACCTGGGCGACGCGGTCGGCGGTGGCGTGAGCCTGAAGTCGGTCGTAGATCCATGTGCGCCTCATTCCGGTGAGCTGCATGAGCTGCGGGACGGAGAGTCCCTGATCTGGGGCATCGGCCAGGGCCGCCCAGAGCGTGTCCTCCGGGGCGGTGCCGGGGAGGAGGCCGGGGTCGAGGACGTCGTCGGCGCTGGTTTCGAGAGCGTCGGCGGAGGGCTGGTCCAGGTCGGGGCGTTCAAACGCGTAGCGCTCGGCGCAGGCGCGGACGTTGTCGTCGGTGACCAGGTAGGCGCGGGCTCGGCGCGGCTGGTGGAAGCCCTCGGCCGACACGAGGAACTTGCCGGGCGCGTCGAGGGTGTGCGCGTGCCAGCCGGCCGCGAACATGCCCTGACCGAGGATCAGATCGGTGTCCCGGCGCTCACGGACGCGCAGGCACACCCGGACGTCCATCTGGGAGCGGACGGCGCCTTTACCCATAGCCTGCTGGGTCGGGCGCTGGGTGGCGGCCAGCAGGGTCACGGCGACCGCCCGGCCGCGCAGGACGACCGAGTCGGCGCTCTCGACGGCGGCAGGTGCGTGGTCAGCGAGTTCCGCATACTCGTCGACCACGATGACCAGGGCGGGGGTTCGCTCGGTGGGGAGCCAGAGCCGTGCGGAGCTGTCGCCCATCGCGCGGGCTCGCGCTTCGAGCACCTGGACGGCGTCACGCAGCATCGCCGCCGCCTCGGCCGGAGTGGTGGCGAGCCTGGCCAGGCATGGTGCCCACGGGCGTAGTTCCATGCCGCCCTTAAGATCGATGCCCCAGAGAACGACGTCCGTGCAGGCGACCAGGTTGCCGATGATGACGTTGAGGATGCCGCTCTTGCCGGCCCCGGCGATGCCGCCGATGAGCACGTGCCGCCGCAGCATCGGGACCCGAACATCGGTCGCGTCCTCGAAGACGCCGAGCCGGATCGGATCGATGACCGATCCGGCGGCCGGGCCGGGCCACGGCACGGCGTTGGCGTGCGGGTCCCCGGCCAGCACCCGCATGACGAAGCGGCCGGCGTGTGCCGGGTCCGGTTCGACCCGGACTGCGCCGGGCCGGGTGCCGAGCCCGGATTCGATCGCGGGGACGTGGGCGACGACGTCCGCGACGGTCTGTCCGGCGCGCAGTGTCATCCTGGCTCGCCAGCCCCACACGTCGACCACCGCCGACAGCACCCGGGAACCCGCGAGACCGATCTGTTCGGCCATGTCGGGCCAAGCCTGGATGGTGCGGTCCACGCGGACCCGGGCTCGGCGGCGCCGGTGCGCCCACCACGGGATGCCACCGGCCACCGTCGCGACCAACAGGAGGATCTGTAGAGGCCGCTGCCCCGGGCCGAGAGCGGTGGCGGCGGTAAGCCATCCGCCGGCGACCACGGTCACGACCGTGGCGTAGATGCGTTCCTCGGACCGGGTCGCGCCCCATGGCGCGCCGCGCTGGAAGGCGAGCAGTGCCGCCGCACCGGTGACCACGAGCACCCAACCCCAACCGCGTGAGTGTGCGGTGTGCAGTCTGACTGGCCGATCGACATGCTCGCGCTTATTCCCCAGGCTCACCGAGGGCAGCTCGCAAGGCGGCAACCTGTTCAACCGGGTTCAAGTAGGCCGACATTAGGTCCACGGCACTCGGACGGCCCCCGGTTCGCGGAAAGCGCGAACCGGGGGCCGTTTCGGTTCGTCTGCTCCGGGGCCGAGCCGCGGAACCCCGCACCCCGGTGGGCGTGGCAGGGGGTGTGTTTCGACCGCCTCAGACGGGCAGGACGGACACATCGTATTTCTGGATGTGCGCGTCACGAGTGACCAGGCTCAGATGTTCCACCTTGGCCTGAGCGATGAGCATCCGATCGAACGGGTCGCGGTGGATCAGCGGGAGACGTCCTGCGACGATGCCGTGCTCGGCGGTGATGCTCAGGTGCCGGAAGCCGCTGTCGCGGATGCGCTCGGCCAGATCGGCCGGCTTCTCGAGTTTGCCGAGCGACTGTTTGATGGCTACCTCCCAGATCGTCGCCGGGCTGATGTAGACGTCCGGTTCATGATCGAGACGTTCCTTGATCTCGGCGGCAAGCGTGGAGTCGTCCGTGAGCCACCACAGCACGACGTGAGTGTCGAGGAGCAGGCTCATGCGAGACCGAAATCCCGTGCGATCGACTCGTTCACCTCGGTGGAGTCCCAATCTTCCGTTACGGCGAGCTGACCGGCGAGGGAGCCTCTGCCGACCCTGTCAACCCTGCGATCGAGCGGGATCACCTTGGCGACGGGTGTGCCGGCCCGGCTGATGATGATCTCTTCGCCGTGCTCGACGCGGTCGATGATCCGCGAGAGGTTCGTTTTCGCGTCGTGGATGTTGAACTGCGCGGCTGCTTCAGGCATGACGACCTCCTTAGCTAAGAGGTTAGCCCGGCGTTGACGTGCTGGGCGATCCAGTCGCTTGTCCGTCGACGGCCGTCCGCAGCCGTTGAGCCCGTTCGCCTGGGTTCAAGTAGGCGGTCATCAGCTCCACGAGAGGGTCTTCGCACGACGAGCCGCCCCGGACCTCAGGCCCGGGGCGGCTCGTCGTCGTGGTCAGCGGGTCACGCCGCCTCCCGCAAGAGTGCACCGGCACCGTGCGGCACTCACGGGTCGTGTGGTCCCGGGCGGGGTGATGACCGGAAGGCTCAGCCGGATGGCCACCTGACCGTGATCCATGCCGAGGGCACAGCGGCCGACGCGCGACGCCCGTTCCGGCGGCGGGCGCTGATCCATCGGGGCAACGGTGTGGTGCGGCAGGCTGGAATCATCTCGACGTGGCTTGGAACGAGCAGACCCGGGTGGGACTGGAGACCGCGCTGAATGAAGCCGAGGTGGTGGGGCTTCGTCTCTCCTCGGTTGATTCGGCGTGTGAACTGCTACTGCATGTCTGTGCTCAGTCCGAACAAGTGACCGAGAGTCGGGACCCGCGCCGATTGCTCCGGCTGCTACGCCCGGCGCGAATCCGGGTTCTGCTGCGTGAGGACCGGCAAGACGGGTACGGGCCGGCTATCCCTCTGACCGGCCTGGCGGACGTGGAATCCTTCTTCGCGTCTCTCGATGGCTGGGATTCGATGTACGGCTGGGAGTTTCTCGACCGCCCGCACCGCGTCGACGATTGGCCGGAGGAGCCGAGCCTCACCGTTGAGGTCGGTGCTGGGGCCGCCTCCCACTCGCTGTTCTGGTTCACCGAGTGCTGGCGGACCGACGACGAAGTGCGCTTCTGCATCGAAGGCACGGTCGACTTCGACGATCTTGAGGTCACGTACGCGGACGGCGTAGGCGAGTCCGTGGAACAGTTCATCGCCGAAGGGCGACGGTGGTGGGACGTGCTCTTCGGCCGGACTGGACGGCCGCCTCAGGTCCAGGCGACGTCGGCCGAGGCGCCGTCATGGCGTGAGCGTCGGCCGGGCACCAGCTTCGTGGGGGCGTAGGGGCCAAGCGCGCCTCGACCGATCCTGTCGACCCGGCGGTTGAGCGGAATGGCCTTGCCATGCGCTGTAGTCGGTCTTGTTCGGCTGGTCGTGGGCGCCCTCTCGGAGCGTTTGAGTCAGCGCCCATGGCCAGCCGGGACCGATCGCCCGTTGGATTCGTGCCAGATGGTGGTGCGACTCTTGCAGGAAGCGGGGGCTCAGTAGGAGCCGGCGGCCTGGAAGTGGTTCCAGGCGCCGCAGGGGGAGTCGTACCGGCCCTCGATGTAGCCGAGGCCCCAGCGGATCTGGGTGGCCGGGTTGATCTTCCAGTCGTCGGCGATCGAGGCCATCTTGCTGCCGGGGTAGGCCTGTGGGATGCCGTAGGCACCGGACGCCGGGTTGGTGGCCCGGTAGTTCCAGCCGCTCTCGTGATCCCACAGCCTGTTCAGGCAGGAGAACTCGCTGAACTCGAACCCGGCCTTGATCATCAGGGCGCAGCCGACCTCGCGGCTGCCGCTGAGGCTCTTGCACGCCGCCGGGATCGTGCCGGTGTAGGGGACCGGGCCCACCTCGGCGGCCCGCCTCGCCGCGGCCTTCTTCTCCTCGTCGGCCTTCTTCTGTGCGGCGTCCAGCGCCTTGGCGTCGGCGGCGGCCGTCTTCACCACGGCGTTCGCCTTCTGCGCGGCCACCTTCTCCGCCTCGGCCCGGGCGGCGCGTGCCGCGGCATGCTGCTGCTCCCGCTCGGCCAGGAGGCGCTGCGTCTCCGCGGTTTCGGCGGTGCTCGTCGCGGAACCCTGGCGCTGCGTCAGATAGACGCCACCGGCCACGCCGGCCAGTAGCAGGGTTACCGCGGCGACGCGCGCGCCGACCTTCCGGATGCGTTGCGGTCGAATCACCGGGGGTCCCTTCGACGGCCGTGGGTCGTCCGCTAGGAGTGCGAAGTGGCCCGGATCTTACGCCCAACAGCGAGCCGTGCGGGTGGTGGGACGGGTCTGGTGCGGCCACGACTCGCGAGCCGTGCGGGTGGTGGGACGGGTCTGGTGCGGCCACGACTCGCGAGCCGTGCGGGTGGTGGGACGGTCTGGCGCGGCCACGACTCGCGAGCCGTGCGGGTCGTGGGACGGTCTGGCGCGGCCACCCGTGGAGATAAATACTTGTCGATGCTTTCGGTCGTCCCCGAACCGGAGCGTCCCCGTCCCCACGAACCGTGCGAGGAATCCCCGATGCGAAAGAGACTCAAGCTCCTGCTCGCCGCGCTCGTCACCGCGACGATGGCGGCACTGGCGGCGCTCGCGCTGCCCCCGCCAGCCTCCGCGGCCGCGCTGACCGAGGTCACCGGCTTCGGCGCCAACCCGAGCAACCTGCGGATGTACCTCTACGTGCCCGACAACCTGGCGCCCCGGCCGGGTCTGCTCGTCGCCGTCCACTACTGCACCGGCACCGGCCCGGCCTTCTACAGCGGCTCCCGGTTCGCCTCGCTCGCCGACCGGTACGGCTACATCGTGGTCTACCCGTCGGTGACCCGGAGCAGCCAGTGCTTCGACGTCGCCTCCCCGCAGGCGCTCACCCGTAACGGTGGAAGCGACCCGGTCGGCATCAAATCGATGATCGACTACGTGCGGGCCCGGTACCCGGTCGACCCGGACCGCATCGTGGCCACCGGCGTCTCCAGCGGGGCGATGATGACGAACGTCCTGCTGGGCCTGTACCCCGACGTGTTCTCGGCGGGCTCGGCCTTCGCCGGGGTGCCGTTCGGATGCTTCGCCACCACCAACGGCTCCGAGTGGAACAGCGACTGTGCCAACGGCCTCGTCACCAAGACCCCGCAGCAATGGGGCGACCTGGTACGCAACGCCTACCCGGGCTACACCGGAAGCCGCCCGCGCATGCAGACGTGGCACGGCACCAACGACGAGATCCTGCGCTACCCCAATTTCGGCGAGCAGATCGACCAGTGGACGAACGTGCACGGTCTCAGCCAGACGCCGTCGTTCACCGACACCCCGCAGACCGGATACACCCGCACCCGGTACGGCGGCGCCGGTGACACCGCACCGGTGGAGGCGATCAGCATGAACGGGGTCAGCCACAACCTGCCCGTCGACGCTGCCGCCGCCGTCCACTTCCTCGGACTCGACACCACGACGCCGTCGTCACCCAGTCCGTCGTCACCCGGCCCGTCGGCGTCCAGTTCGGCGCCGGCCGGCGGCTGCCGGGTCGCCTACACCGTCAGCGCCTGGAACACCGGGTTCACCGCGTCGGTCACCGTCACCAACACCGGTGCGGCGGTGGTCAACGGCTGGACACTCCGTTTCACCCTGCCCACCGGGCAGGCCGTGACGAACGCCTGGAACGCCGCCGTCAGCCCGGCCGGCGGGGCCGTCGCCGCCACCAACGTCTCCTACAACGCCACGCTCACCGCCGGCGGGTCCCAGACCTTCGGCTTCCAGGGCACACACACCGGCAACACCGCCGAACCGGGCGCCTTCACCCTCAACAACGCCACCTGCGCGGTGGTCTGACACGGCGACGCGGCGCCGGGATCCACCTCGGCGCCGCGTACGGCGTACATCTCAGGGAAGTGGAAAAGGCAGTTTGATGCCCGCCAGGGCGTCCTTGCACCCACAGGAACGCTCGGCGGGCAGCTTGACCACCGCGTCGAGAAGAACGTCCCGCAGCCGCGCCGTGTTGTCGGCGAACACTGCGAAGACCTCCTCCTGGGTCACCCCGTGCTCGCCCTCGACGCCCGCGTCCAGATCGGTGACCAGAGCGATAGCCGTGTAACAGAGGGCCAGCTCGCGGGCCAGGACCGCCTCCGGATGGCCGGTCATGTTCACGATCGTGCCGCCGATCGAGGTGAACCAGCGCGACTCGGCCCGGGTGGAGAAGCGCGGGCCCTCGACCACCACCATGGTCCCGCCGTCCACCGCCTTCACCCGCTCGGCGGAGCCCAGCACCGTCGACCGGCCCACCGGACAATACGGATCGGCGAACGACACGTGCACCGCGCCCGAGTCGTAGAACGTCTGCTCACGGCCGCTCGTACGGTCGATCAGCTGGTCCGGCACCACGAACGTGCCCGGGCCCAGCTCCGGGCGCAGGCCGCCGACCGCGCACGGGGCGATGATCTGCCGGACGCCCAGCGAACGCAGCGCCCACAGATTGGCCCGGTAGGGAATCCTGTGCGGGGGAAAACGGTGGTCACGACCGTGACGGGGCAGGAACGCCACCCGGCGGCCGCCCACCTCGGCGATCGTGATCCGGTCCGAGGGGCGACCATACGGGGTGTCGACCTCGTGCTCGGTGGCGTGATCCAGGAGCGCGTACAGCCCCGATCCGCCGATGACGCCGATCTCTGCTGCCGTAGGTGGCGGGTTCATGTCCAGACCTTATCGAGGGCCGGAATGCCAGGCTAATGTGCTGGCATGGCTACGTCGACGGGACGGCGGTAAACACGTGTTCGGTGAGCAGCAGCGGATCGGAGGCCGGTCGGTGGAGTCGATGACCGGTCGGCTGCTCGTCGCCACACCCACCCTCAAGGACCCCAACTTCGACCGTACGGTCGTGCTGCTGGTGGCCCACGAGACGGGTGGCGCGCTGGGTGTCGTGCTCAACCGCGCGACCGAGGTTCCGGTGGCCGAGGTCCTCGGCGCCTGGGGCGAGCTGGCCGGCGACCCGGCGGTCCTCTTCGAGGGCGGGCCGGTGCAACCCGAGTCGGCCATCTGCCTCGCCCGGACCCGGCCCGAGGTGAAGAAGCGGCTGTCCGGCTTCCATCCGGTGAGCGGCGCGCTCGGCACCCTCGATCTCTCCGCCGATCCGGAGCGCATGCGGGAGAACGTGACGGGCATCCGGGTCTTCGCCGGCTATTCGGGATGGTCGGCGGGCCAGCTGGAGGAGGAGATCGCCTCCGGTTCCTGGTTCGTCTTCGACGCGCTGCCCGGCGACCCGTTCGTCGAACGTCCCGACGACCTCTGGGCGATGGTTCTGCGCCGGCAGGGCGACATCCTGGCCGCTGTCGCCCATTTCCCGCCGGACGTCTCCCTCAACTGAGGGGGGTGCCGGAAGGGTCGCCGTAAGGGTGTGTAGTATTTCCAGCGTGCCCGAGGGAAACAACGGGGACAAAGTAGGTAGAAGTGCAGCAAGGGGCTGTGGCGCAGCTGGTAGCGCACCACACTGGCAGTGTGGGGGTCAGGGGTTCGAGTCCCCTCAGCTCCACCCCAAGAAACACCCGGACTGAAGTCCGGGTGTTTTCGTTTTGTGCCAGATCACCTCTCGGCCTGCGTCCGAGCCGTAATGATCAATGCATCCAGGGGCGCGGCCGTCGTGCTGGAGGCGGTGACCGCGCCCGGGGAGAAGAACGCCTGCCCGGGGTCGACCCGCTGTCCCGGCATCAGCGTGAGCGAGCCCTCCAGGTTGTCAGGCCCACATGCGGTTCCTGCCCGGCTCTCGGTGGTGACAGATCGGTCAGCTTTCGAGAAGCACCGGTGCCGTCCACACCCCTAGCGTGGCCGGCATGAACAAGTGGATCCGGCAAATTCACCGCTGGCTCGCCGCCACCTTCACCGTGACGGTCATCGCCACCACCGTGGCCCTCGCGCAGGAGGATCCGATCTCCTGGATCGTCTACGTGCCGCTGCTGCCGCTCGCCCTGCTCTTCTTCTCCGGCCTGTACCTGTTCGTGCTGCCGTACCTGGCGAAACGCGGGGCGGCCGCCCGCTGAGGCGGCCACCGGTACCGCCTCGGCCGGGGCCATCAGCGGCACCCTCTACCGCGATCCGGTCAGCGCCGTGGCGCGCCGCGTTCGGGCCCACCCGAACGGGCGCCCGGGCCACGGCGCTGTCCGGATATCCGGCCGCGTCAGGCGGGCCGGTATGCGAAGGAGCCGAACTGGGCGTGCAGGTCGGCGAGCAGCGGTGGCGCGGGACCGTCGCCGGCCGCCGGGCGGGCGCGCTGGATCGCGTACGAGCGGACTCCGGCCCGCGCCAGCAGGCCGGCCATCTCGGCCACCGCGTCGTCGTCCGTCCCCTCGTCGACCGTGGTGCGCACCTCGTAGGCCACCCCGGACTCCAGGACCAGCCGTAGCGAGGCCCACGCCCGGTCTGCGGCCACCGCGGAACCGGTCACCGCTGGGTACAGTCGCGGCAAGGCCTTGATGTCCAGCCCCACCCAGTCGACCAGCGGCAGCAGCGCGGCCAGCCGTCGCGGGTGGGCTCCACCGGTGTGCAGCCCGACGTCGAATCCGATCTCGCGTACCTCGTGGATCGCGGGAAGCAGAGCGGCCTGCATGGTCGGCTCTCCTCCGGAGAAGACGACTCCGTCGAGCAGGCCCGCCCGGCGCCGCAGCAGTTCGGTGACGTCGTCCCAGGACACGGTGGTGGCCGTGCCTCCCGGGATGAGTTGCGGGTTGTGGCAGTACCGGCAGGTCCACGGGCAGCCCTGGCAGAACACCGTGGCCACCAGCCGGCCCGGCCAGTCGCAGGTCGACAGCCGGCTGAGACCGCCGATACGCAGGCTCACGCGACCGGCTCGCGGAAGGAGAGCCGCTCCTCGTGCTCGCTGCGCTTGCCCGCGTTGAACGAGGACACCGGGCGGTGGTAGCCCATCACCCGGGTCCATACCTCGCAGGTGGCGCCGCAGGACGGGCAGTGCGGCCGCTCGCCGGTGAGGTAACCGTGCGCGGGGCAGATGGAGAAGGTCGGGGTGATCGTCACGTACGGTGTCCGGAAGTTCTCCAGTGCGCGTCGGACCAGCTTGGCGCACGCCTGTGCGGAGCTGACCCGTTCACCCAGGTAGAGATGCAGCACCGTGCCGCCGGTGTATTTGACCTGTAGTTCCTCCTGGCGTTCCAGTGCCTCGAACGGGTCATCGGTGAAGCCGACCGGCAGTTGCGTGGAGTTGGTGTAGTACGGCGCGTCCGGTGTGCCGGCCTGCAGGATGCCGGGGCATTGCTGTCGGTCGGCGCGGGCGAATCGATAGGTGGCGCCCTCGGCCGGGCTGGCCTCCAGGTTGTACAGATTGCCGGTCTGCTGCTGGTACTCGACCATCTTGCGGCGGGTGTGATCGAGAAGCCGCAGCGCCAACGCCTTGCCCTCGCCGGTGGTGATGTCGTGCCGGTCCGCGGTGAAGTTGCGGATCATCTCGTTGACCCCGTTGATCCCCAGCGTGGAGAAGTGGTTGCGCAACGTGCCGAGATAACGCCTGGTGTACGGGTACAGCCCACCGTCGATGTGGTTCTGGACCACTCGCCGCTTGATCTCCAGGCTGTCCCGGCCCAGGTCCAGCAGTTCGTCCAGGCGGCGCAGCAGTGCCGGCTCGTCACCGGCGTAGCGCCAGCCGAGCCGGGCGCAGTTGACGGTGACCACGCCGAGCGAGCCGGTCTGTTCGGCGCTGCCGAACAGACCGTTGCCGCGTTCCAGCAGCTCGGTCAGGTCGAGCCGGAGTCGGCAGCACATCGAGCGCACCTGGTTCGGCGTCAGGTCGGAGTTGATGAAGTTCTGGAAGTACGGCAGCCCGTATTTCGCGGTCATCGCGAACAGCCGCCGGGCGTTGTCGCAGTCCCAGTCGAAGTCGGCGGTGATGTTGTAGGTCGGGATGGGGAAGGTGAACACCCGGCCCAGCGCGTCGCCCGCGGTCATCACCTCGATGAACGCACGGTTGATGAGGTCCATCTCGGACTGTAGTTCGCCGTAGGTGAACGGCATCTCCCGCCCGGCGATCTCCGGGATCTCGTCGCGCAGATCCTCCGGGCAGACCCAGTCGAAGGTCAGATTGGTGAACGGCGTCTGGGTGCCCCACCGGGACGGGACGTTGAGGTTGTAGACCATCTCCTGGATCGCCTGGCGTACCTCGTCGTAGCCGAGCCGGTCGACGCGGACGTACGGCGCCAGGTACGTGTCGAACGAGCTGAATGCCTGCGCGCCGGCCCACTCGTTCTGCAATGTGCCGAGAAAGTTGACGATCTGTCCCAACGCGCTGGACAGGTGTCGTGGCGGCGCCGATGTGATGCGGCCGGGCACCCCACCGAGCCCCTGTTCCAGCAGCATCCGCAGGGACCATCCGGCGCAATAGCCACCGAGCATGTCGAGGTCGTGCAGGTGCAGGTCGCCGTGACGGTGCGCATCCGCGACCGCCTGCGGATAGACCTGTGACAGCCAGTAGTTGGCGGTGACCTTTCCGGACACGTTGAGGATCAGCCCGCCGAGTGAGTAGCCCTGGTTTGCGTTGGCCTGCACCCGCCAGTCACTGCGATCCAGATACTCGGCGACGGACGCGCCCGCGTCGATCAGGGCCGGGCGGGTGTCCATTGTCTGTGTCACGACTGCTCCTCATTGCGGACGGCGGGCCGGGTACGCGGCGAGGCCGGACGCGAACCGGCCACCGAGTCGACCGGGAGCCGTCCCGCGGCCCACCCTCGAGGCCACGAACCACCACGCGGACGGACCGCGCGGACAGCGGGCAGGTCTTCGGACTCGTGGGCGTTGTTGCACGCGCCTACTGGCCGTCGCTTCCCAGGCTCGCGCCCAGTGCTCGTGACGGCGGTCGTTCCCACTCACCGCTGCGGGGCAGTTCCGGATTTCACACCGGATTCCCTCTTACGACGACCGATCGGATGATCAGCCGTACCAGCTGCAGCGGACACCATATATCGGCCCTCAAGCTTTGCACCAAACCACATGTTGTGTGGCGGATGATCGGGACCTTGTACCTGGGGCTGCTCTCCGCGCCGCTTGAGCGATGTTTCCCCGTTTCGGGGGCGGCGTGCCGCCTCGAGCTCCTGCGCGAGTCGGCGGTACTCCACCGAGTCGCCGAGGGTGGGCGACATCGACATCGACCACCACGTCGCGGGGTGGAAGTGCTGAGCGGAGCCGCACCGCGGGGCTGCGCCATGGGTGCGGTCCGGCTTGTGGTGGCACGGCCGGGGCGTTACCTTGGGAGCGCTCCCACACTGCATCCCTCATCCCCAGGAGTGTGGCACGTGTCCCCATCCCGACCCAAGATCATGGCGGCCGCCGTCGTCTGCGCGACCGCGGTCGCCGGCGTCTGGTTCGCCACCGGCACCGCATCGGCCGGCGCCATCTCCGGAACGCTCTACCGCGATCCGGACACCCCGGTGGCTCGCTGGTTGCAGGCCAACCCGAGCGACTCGCGCAGCACGGTGATCCGCGACCGGATCGCCAGCCAGCCCGCCTCACGCTGGTTCGCCAATTTCAACGTCTCCACCATCCGCAACGAGGTGTCGTCGTACGTCGGCGCCGCCAACGCGGCCGGGCAGATCCCGGTCCTGACCCTCTACGGCATCACCAACCGCGACTGCGGAGGCGCCAGTTCCGGCGGCGCGCCGGACCTGACCCAGTACCAGAACTGGATCAACAACGCCGCACAGGGGCTGGGCGGGCGGACCGCCGTGATCGTGCTCGAACCCGACTCGATCGCGCTTCTGACCTGTCTGAACAGCTCCGAGATCGCGGCCCGTAACCAGGCCCTGCGCACCGCCACCCGGACGCTCAAAGCGGCCAACCCGAACGCCAAGGTGTACCTGGACGCCGGGCACTCCACCTGGAACAGCGCCGCCGAGCAGGCCTCCCGCCTGGCCGCGGCCGGTGTCGCCGACGCCGACGGCTTCTACACCAATGTGTCGAACTTCAACCCCACCACCGCCGAGGCCGCCTTCGGGCGGTCGCTCATCAGCGCGCTCAACGGTCGGGGCATCACCGGCAAACGGCAGGTGATCGACACCAGCCGGAACGGCGGGGCCAGCGGCGACTGGTGTGGTGACGACAACACCGACCGCCGGATCGGTCAGTATCCGACCGTGAACACGGGCGACGCCAACATCGACGGCTACCTGTGGGTGAAGCCGCCGGGCGAGGCGGACGGATGCCGGTACACGGCCGGTTCCTTCCAGCCGGATCTGGCCTACAGCCTGGCGAGCTCGGCGACCAACCCGCCGCCCTCCTCGCCGACGCCGGGAACCAGCTCGTCGGCCAGTTCGTCGCCGTCGTCCTCGCCCAGTTCGTCGCCGTCCGGATCTCCGCCGGTGATCGGGTCGTGCGCCGCCACCTATCGCACGACGAGCTCGTGGCAGGGCGGCTTCCAGGGTGAGGTGACCGTCCGGGCCGGCGGCAGCGGCACGGCCAACGGCTGGACGGTGACCTGGACCCTCGCCTCCGGACAGTCGATCAACCAGGTCTGGGGTGGTGTGCTGACCGTTTCCGGTTCGACCGCGACCGTGCGCAACGCCGACTGGAACGGCAGACTGCCCGCGGACGGCAGCACACAGTTCGGGCTCATCGGCTCGGGCAGCGCGGGGACACCCGTCCTCACCTGCACCGGGCGCTGATCCTTCCGGCCGGGCGCGGGGCAACCCACGCCCGGCCGTTCGGGTCAGCGCGGTGTTCCGGCCGGGCGTGGGAGAACCCACGCCCGGCCGTTCGGGTTCAGCGCGGTGGGGTGATCCCGAGGGTGCCGACCAGCTGGGCACGGAACTCCGTGCTCGCCAGGCGCGCCGCCTCGACCCGTGCGGCGTCGACCCGTGCCGGCATGTCGAGACGCGCCGACGGCTCCTCGTTACCGGCGGTGGCGGCGAACTTCTCGATCGCCGCCAGACCCGCCTCCGCCCGCGACACCCCGGCGGCGCGGCGGGCGTCCAGACGCTCCGCGTACCAGGGGGCGTCCAGAACCGACTCGCGGGTGAACAGGGCCCGGAACTCGGGGGAGTCGAGGTCCCAGCCCTCCGCGGAGGTCCCGTGGGCCATGATCTCCAGCAGCGCCCGCAGCGGCGGGATCGCCAGCGAGACCGTGCCGTCGGCGAAGTATGACCGGGCGACCCGCTCGTGGGTCTTCACGATCGTGTCGACCGAGTCGACGAACACCTGCATGTCCTGAAGCTCCGGGCGGAGCATCTCGGCGGTGAACACCGTGTCGGGGTGCAGGAAGATGCGCGCGAAGTACTTCACCGCGAACCGCTCGGTCATCCGGAAGCCGAGGCGGCCGGCCCGGACCGTGCGGCCCTCGTACTCGAAGTCGGCGATCTTCTCCATCGCGCCCTCGGCGATCAGGTTCGCCGCGTCCCGCTCGGCGGGGCTCATGCGCGAGAACAGCTCCGGTACGAGCAGCGAGAAGTCGTGTTCCACCTTGACCCGCGGCCCGATGTACCCGGCGGCAGACACCCAGCCGTCGTAGCCGGTGAGCACGAACGACAGCAGTGCCGCGTTCAGGTCGATCACCTGCGGCAGGGCGTTGAACGGGCCCTTCGTCATCGCACCCTCCGAGCCGGCGCCCGTGGTGGACGGCGACTTACCGGTCATGGAGGCGATGAACTCCATGAACAGCTCCGGCAGCTCCATGAAGTGCAGCGGGTTGTACGAGCACAGCGGAGGGATGCCGTTCTCCGGCGGGTTGTTGCGCCGTCCGGCCGCCACCACGTCGACCGGCAGGATCAACGGCGCGTCGGCCGGCAACCGGCGGGCCAGACGACCGGCCAGTTCGGCGATCGCGGTGCCGCGGGCGTTCGTACGGTCGGGGCGCTTCTGCAGGTAGCGGGGGTTCTTCGAGGGCTTGCCGTCGACCAGTCGCGGGTGTGCGGAGCTGACCGCGAACGACGACCCGTCCTCCTGAACGCCGCTGAGCAGGCGGGCCATCGGCTCGGTGAACGCGCTGAAAGCGACCGGGTCGCTGACGATCGCGGCGACGTCGTCCTTGGTCAGCGGCTGGAAGTTGGACAGGAACACGTCCGGTCCGGCGATGTCGAGCTCGGCCTGCCGGTCGTAGCCACGGATGATCGCGTCGTCCGGGCGCTGGAAGAGAAGGCCCTCGCAGTTCTCGACGATCTTGTAGGAGCGGTTCGGGTCGAGGCCCAGCCGGTCACCGGGCACGACCGTCGAGGCGGTGATGTCGTCCTGCGTCTGGACCTTCACCGCGGGGGAGAAGTCGTGACGCAGGCTGAACAGGCGCCAGGAGCCGTCGGCGTTGAAGCCCATCCGCAGACGGTTGACGACCACCTTCTTGCCGTCCAGGCGCAGCCGGGTGCCCGAGTCGCCGTCGACCTCGACGACGCTGAAGTGCCCGCGCCAGTCCTCGCCCCACTCCGGGCGGTACGCGTGCTTGACCACGTACAGCAGCCGCTTGACCCGCAGCGGCACGCTCTCCAGCCAGGCGTTGTACTCGGCGGTGTAGTCGGGCGACGGGGTGAGGAGCTTGATCACCGAGCCGATGGAACGCTCGGCGGACAGGATGCCCCGGGTGTCGACGCCGTTACGAGCCGAGTCGGCGAAGCGGTGCGAGAAGTCGTGCCCGATCAGCTCGGCGACCTTGTCCATGTCGCCGTCGAGATCCACGGCGTGCTCCGCACCGACGACGATGGCGTCGGCGATGGCCTTGGAGATCTCGGACTTGCCGCCGCCGGAGACGGTGGCCGGCTTGTGGCACGAGGTGGCGGTGGGCACGGTGCCGATCAGCGTCCACGCCGTACGGTCCTGGCGGTTCTGCGCCAGCTCCACCCGGTAGCCGCTGGGCGTGAGATAGGTGGTCCCACCCTGGAGCGGGATGCCGGCCGCTCCCTCGTCGCCCTTCCAGGTGATCTTCAGGTCGCGCAGCGAGAAGCGCGCTCCGGCGGGCACCAGGACGACACCGTCGAGCTGGCGGTCCAGCGCGTGGCCCTCCGGCTGGAGTGCGAAGCGGTCCGGGCTGAGGGCGAGCACGTCGGCCAGCGGGGTGTTGTCCGGGTCGGTGTACTCGTGGCCGAGCTGGTAGCTGGGGAAGACCAGCGCGCCACCGGCGTGCTCCTCCTCGCAGTTGCCGAACAGGTTCGCCGAGTAGGAGATCTGGGTCTTGATCTCCTTCTTGCAGTATCCGAAGTAGGTGTCGGCGATGACGGTGACGATCACGCCACGGTCGTCGCGGGCGCAGACCTTGAACGCCCGGCCGCCGTTGTACCTCTCGTCCTCGTTCTCCCAGCACATCCCGTCGCGCTGCTGCCGCTCGGTCGCCTCGCTGACGTGGGGCAGGCCGAGTTCCTTCTTCGTCACCCCGGTCAGGTGCGGGGCCAGGATGATGCAGCCGGTGTGCCCGGTCCAGGTGGCGGGCTCGAGAGAGGCGTCGTTCTCCGGCAGGTACGGGTCACCCTGGTTGCCGAAGATCGACTCGACGAAGTCGAGGTTGGCCACCAGGCCGCCGGGCACGATGAAACGGGTCTCCATGCGCTTCTCCCGGACGATGCCGGGCACCTCCGGGGAGACCAGCGGGCGCATGTAGAGAGAAACGAAGCAGGACGCCGGCCGGGACTCCGCCGAGGTGTAGGGGAGCATCATGTCGACGGCCGGCGGCTCGAACGCCTTCGCGAGCAGGCGGGCGAACGCCGTACGGGGAACGGCGATCTTGTCGTCCGGGATCGGCAGCCCGTCTTCGGCGATGTGGAAGACGCCGGCCGTGGTGCGCCGGTCGGTGGCCGGGTTGTGCAGGACCCCGTTGGCGACGCGGTAGCTGCTCAGCAGCGGGGAGACGTAGCTGTCCGCGCCGTACGGGAACGACAGCTCCCGGGCCATGCCGGGCTCGTCCAGCACGAGGGTGCGGCGGGGCAGGTGCGGCTGCTCGCCGGTGTCGGACAGGTAGTCGTCGAGGAACGCCTGGATCCGGGCGTCGGCGGCGCAGAGGCGATCGGACAGCCGTCGGCTGAGCTCGCGCTGACGGGCGAGAACCGGGCGTACGAGTCGGGCGGCCGGCGTCTCCTCGAAGGCGGCGGTGAGGGGTAGCCCGAGTTGGGCCAACCGGAGATTGATGGCGGCGCTGGGTGTCCCTGGGGAGCTACCCGGACGCGCCGAATTGAGAGAGAAAGACATCGGATCTCCTCGCCAGCTTGATCTGAAACGCGGGCACGTCAACGATGACGACGGATGAACTGGACCTTATGGACCTTGCGTGTGTCCGGACCAGAGGCGCGACAACCCCTACCAGCAGGGCCGATCGGCTCTGCTGGAAAGCGCGGATTGTGCTGAATGGCATCTGGATGACGGTTACGAAGTCCGGCTGAAAGCGACACGGCGGGAGTAACCGGGAGGGCCCGTGCCGCTACGGGGGGAACGGCACGGGCCGGGCGTAACGATATCCGTCGTTTCCCGGCAATGCGAGCCGCTGGGGCGAATACATAGGAATCACACAGAAATCACGGGCCGCCACCCGGATCTCCTCAGACCGTCGCGCCGAGGTGGCGGCGGCTGATCAGCGTCTGTAACTCGGACACCAGCAGGCGCGGCGAGACCGGCTTCGGTAGGTAGCCGTCGGCGCCGGCGCTGAGGCCCGCGTTCACGTCGTACGAGTGGTTGTTGCCGGAGACCATGAGGATCGCCATGTTCCGGATCGCCGGGTTGCCCCGGGCCAGCTGGCACAGCTCCATGCCGTTCATGGCCGGCATGCGCACATCGGTGATCAGGCCGACCGGCTTGGCGACGGTGAGGATGCGGGCCGCCGTGTTGCCGTCCTTCGCGCCGAGGGCCCGGTAACCGGCCTCCTCCAGGGTCACGGAGAGCATGTCGCGGACGTCGCTGTCGTCGTCGGCGACCACGATCAGGTTCTGGTTCATCGGGTGCTCCTCCTCGGGGACGACTGGCTGTTCGGCGCGAGCGGCCGGCGATAAAGGGTTTCGGCCGTTGCGGCCCGGTAGCGGTCAAGGCCCGACCCGGAGCGGATCGAGGGCCCCGACCGGCTGGATCAGGACTCAACGGAGATCGTCTTGGTCGAGGTGATGAAGGCGGTCAGGGAAAGGTTGAGTTCCCATCCCTGCTCACCGCCGCTGAGCTTGGCGTTCTCGATCAGTACGGCGCGCGGCTGCACGGTCTGCAGGTGCTCGACGAACTTGATGATCTTGTCAACGTCGGCGCCCTCGATGTTCAGGGTGATCGGCAGTCGACTCACCGACGGCGTGGTGGTGGACACCTCGGGCGCGGAGGCGCTGTATCCGCTGGCGTCGACGCCGTACTTGACGCCCAGCGTCTGGAGCTGCTTCAAGAACTCGGGGATCTTGTTGGTGTTCCCCCCGTACGGCAGCGCCTTCTGTGCCTCGGCCAGGGTGGCCTTGTAATCGTCGACCTTCTTGAGCTGAGCCTTGAGCTCGGCCAGCTTCTTCCGTTCCGTGGTCAGCTGGACCAGCGTGTCGGCGGTGTCGGTCTGCACGCTGTCCCGGGTGGCGTACTGCGGCTTGATCATCAGGAACCAGCCGCCCGCCACGAGCAGAAGGGTCAGGGCGAGGCCGCCGAAGAGCCAGATCTGGTCGATGCGGCGTGCGTTCATCACTTGCCTTCGCTCGGGCAGTCGGAGGTGAACCGGCCGCAGAGGGCCTTCCTGGTGACGGAGACCGACACGGTGAAGGTCACCGTGCCCTGGTCCTGCTTCGTCACGCTGGTGACGAACGGGTTCGCCACGTGCTTGAGGCCGCCGAGCCGGTTCACGTAGTCGGCGACCAGGCGCTTGTCCTTGGTGGTGCCGGTGATGGTCAGGTTGCCGACGGTGCTGGAGGCCGCCTCCTCACCGTCTCCCTTGACCAGGCCGCCGCTGATCTCGGAGATCTTCACGTCGTCCCCGGCCTTGTCCCGGAGCAGGTTGAGCATGTTGGTCCAGGAGAGATCGCCGGCGAGCATCGAGGCCAGCTCGGTGTCGAGGGCCTTGCCGCCCTCCTGGTACTCGACCAGATCCCTGAGCTCGTCGGTCTTCTGCGCCGCCCGGACCTTGGTGAGGGCCTGGAAGGTGTCGTTGTACTGCTCGTCAGCGGTCTGCTTGGCGAGCCCGGCCTGCCAGTACCAGGTGCCCAGGCCGGCCAGCGTGACCAGCACCAGCAGGATGACCAGCGAGCGGGTGCGCCGGGCCCGGCGGCCGTCCCGGATCTCCGGCGGCAGCAGGTCGGCGCGGATGCTGAGGACCCGGGCCGCCTGCCGCGGTGAGACAGTCGGGTCCACGGGCATCAACGCGGTGGTGCTCATCAGGCCGCTCCGAGGGTGAGGCCGATCGACACCGCCGCCGACGGCACGAAACTGTCGAACCCGCGCTCGCGCGCCTTGCGGGTGTCACGCAGCCGGGCCGCGCTGTCCGCGTACATGACCGCGACACCGAGCTGCTCCTGCAGGTGCTCGGCGAGCCCCGGCATGAGCGAACTGCCACCGCACAGCGAGATCCGGGTGACCTGCTTCTGCCGCTCGCCGGAGGCCAGGTAGGTGAACGAGCTGCGCAGCTCGCTGGAGAGCGGGCGGACCGCGTCGACCAGGGCGGCCACCGTGTCCGGGTCGCCGTTGCCGTGCAGGCCGTACCGGCACTTGAGCGCCTCGGCCTCGGCGATGTCCAGGCCGAGGCGGGTGGCGATGCCCTCGGTGATCTCGGCGCCACCCCGCGGCAGGGTACGCACGAACAGCGGCTCGCCGTCAGCGTGCACCACCACGCTGGTGATGTTGGCGCCGATGTCGACGATCGCCTCCACCTGGGCGTCCAGCCGGGAGGCGGCGCGCAGCATGGCGAACGAGGCGAGGTCGACGCCGGTGACCTTCAGGCCGGCCTTCTGGACCGCCTGGACCAGGGTGAGCACGGCCTCCTTGGGCATGGCGATCAGCAGTCCGCGTACGGTCGGGTTGTCCCCGGCCTGCTCCAGCGGGTAGAAGTCGAGCAGCGAGCGCTCGACCGCCAGCGGCAGCTGCTCCTTGACCTGGAAGGGCAACGCCTGGCGCCGCTGTCCGGCCGGAAGGTTCGCGATCGACGTCTCACGGACCACCAGCTGCGGGTTGGTGACCGCGAGGCTGACCCGCTTGCTGCCGAACCGGCAGGCGGCCCAGAGCTGCTTGAGCGCGGCGGTGACCGCGCCCGGGTTCTGCACCACGCCGGCCGCGACGGTGCCCGGCTCCAGCGGGAACTGGCCGAAGTTGAGCAGGGTGTAGTCGTCCTTGCTGCGCCGGACCTCGACGGCCCGGATGGAGGACGAGCCGATGTCGAGCCCGATCGGCGTTGCGCGAGCCATCGGTCTTCCTTCCGTGAACGGTCAGGCGGTGGGGAACAGCAGGGTGGTGTACCAGTCGGCGAGCGGCGCCGCGGCGAACACCGCCAGGAAGGCGCCGGCCAGCATGTACGGCCCGAACGGCACCCGGGTCTTGCGGCTGACCAGCTTGAGGGCCAGCAGGACACCGCCGGCCAGACCGCCGAGCAGGAACGCGGCGAACGCGCCGACCGCGACCGCGCTCCAGCCGAGCCAGCCGAGGTGGAAGCCGAGCAGCGGGGCCAGCTTCACGTCGCCGCCGCCCATGCCCCAGAACGCCAGCACCCGGTAGAGCAGGTAGAGCAGGCCCGCGGCGAGGGCGCCGCGGATCAGGTCCGCCGGGGAGCCGGCGGCCAGCGAGACCGGCACCAGCAGGGCGGCGGCCACGCCGTACGAGGGAAGGACGATCTTGTCGGGCAGCCGCATCACGTCCAGGTCGATCATCGCCAGGGCGATCGCGACGGCGGCCAGATAGAGGTAGGCGGGCAACTCCCAGGACCAGCCGAAACGGGCCGCGACCGCCGCGAAGAGGGCGGCTGTGCCGGCCTCGACCAGCGGGTAGCGGGCGCTGATCCGGGCGCCGCAGTCGGCGCACCGGCCGCGCAGCACGATCCAGCCGAGCACCGGCACGTTGTGCCGGGCCCGGACCGGGTTGCCGCACTCGGGGCAGTGCGACCCGGGCCGCACCAGCGACTCGCCGCGGGGCACCCGGTGGATCACGACGTTCAGGAAGGAGCCGACGGCGAGTCCGAGGAGGGCCACGATGCCGATCAGCGGGGACTGGGGCACAGCGGTTCCTCCTCGGGTTCGTCGGTGCGGGGCTCCGGGTGACGCCGCCGACGGCGTCACCCGGAGCTTCCATCAGGAGCCTGAGCAGGTCGCCAGCGTGGTGAGGCCGCCGTTCATCTCGGTCACGGAGCCACCGGTCTTGCTGTCGTAGAGGAACCACTTCTTCTCTGTGCCACCGGTGTTGCGGGCGCAGATCTTGTAGGAACCGGAACTGTCGGTCGCCGGCACGTAGCCGAGCAGGGTGCCGTCGGAGACGGTGATCTTGCCCGCCTGCGTGGCCGTTCCCGAGGCCAGCCCGAGGTCCAGCGGTTTGCCGCTGTCTTCGGTGCCGGAGTTGACTTCCTTCGGGTAGGTGTTGCTGTTGGCGGTGTAGAACTGCTCGACCGCGCTGATCGCGCCTCGGACGTCCGACTGAGCCGCCTTGTCGGCCGCGCCCTGGCGGTAGTTCAGGTACACCGGCACGGCGATCGCGACCAGCACACCGATGATGACCACCACGACCAGCAGCTCGATCAGGGTGAAGCCTTCGTCGTTCTTCTTGCCGGCGCGGAGTCGGTCGATGATGTCCTGCATTCGGGGTGCCTCCATGGGCGTTGGGGTGGGGTGGGGAAGACCGGGCTCGGGCGCCCGGGTGGTGCTTCCGGCCGTCGGGAGTCGGCCGGGGATCGGCGATTGCCTCGTCGCGGGGCGTCAGCTCTGGATGTTCTGGTAGATCGTGAACATCGGCAGGTAAAGGCAGATGACCATGCCGCCGACCACGGTGCCCATGACGAGCACCATGATGGGTTCGATGGAGGCGGTCAGTGACTCGGCGGCGGCGTCGACCTCTCGGTCGTAGAAGTCGGCAACCTTGTCGAGCATCTGACTGATCTGACCGCTCTCCTCCCCGACTTCGATCATCTGGGTGACCATCGCCGGGAAGATCGGGTGATGCCGTAGCGCCGAAGACATCGTGTTGCCGTCCCGGACGGCCGACTGGACGTCCTTCATCGCGAGGTTGATGACTTCGTTGCCGGTGGTCTCGCCGACCACCGCCAGCGCCTGCATGACCGGAACACCGACGTTCAGGAGAAGGCCCAGGTTGCGGGAGAAGCGGCTCATCGCCAGCTTCTGCAGGAGCGGCCCGAAGACCGGCATTCGCATCTTGATCCTGTCGACCTTGAGACGGAACTCCTCGCTGGCGCGCATCTGGCGCTTGTAGGCGACGCTCGAGCTGATCATCGTGCCCAGCACGATCGGCCCGATCCAGCCCATGTTGTGGCTGGTGGTGACCAGGAACTGGGTGATCGCCGGCAGCTCGCCACCGAGGTTCTCGAACATCGCCTCGAAGACCGGAACGATGAAGATCAGGACCCCGGCGATCATGAGGAAGGTGAAGCCCAGCACGATCGCCGGATAGGTCAGCGCGCCCTTGATCTTGCCGCGGAGCGCGGTGTCCTTCTCCAGGCTCTCGGCGATCTGCTCGAGCGCCTGGTCGATCATGCCGCCGGTCTCGCCGGCCCGGATCATGGCGATCATCAGGCGCGGGAAGACCCGGTCGTGCTTCGCCATCGACGCCGAGAGCCCGGCGCCGCCGGCCACGTCGGTGCGCACCTCGGCGATCGCCTTCTTCAACGGCGGCGCGGAGGTCTGCTCCTCGAGGATCGACAGTGACCGCAGCAGCGACATGCCGGACGCGGTCATCGTGGCGAACTGCCGTGCGAACACGGCGAGGTCCTTCAGCTTGACGCCGCCGCCCAGGCCGGGGATCTTGAGCTCCATCTGGAGGCCCTGGCCGGCCTCGGTGACGCCGAGCGGCACCTCGCCGCGCTGGCGCAGCATGTGGGTGGCGGCGGCCTCGTTGGGCGCCTCGATGGTGCCCTTGGCCTTCTTGCCGGTGGCGTCGATCGCCTCGTACTGGAAAGTCTTGGTGGACGGCATCGGATCACGACCGTCCCACGAGGCGCTTGAGCTCCTCGCCGGAATGGCAGATCTCCAGCGCGGCCTGCATGCTGACCACGCCCTCCCGGACCTTCTCACCCAGGTGCTGGTCGAAGGCGAGCATGCCCTCGCTGCCGCCGGCCTGCATGAACGACGGGATCTGGTGCGTCTTGCCCTCCCGGATCAGGCTCCGGATCGCCGGCGTGCAGGTCAGGATCTCGCAGATGACCTGGCGCCCCTTCCCGTCGGCGGTCGGCGCCAGCGCCTGCGTGATCACGCCCTGGAGGCTGGCCGCCAGCTGGGCGCGGATCTGCAGCTGCTGATGCGGAGGGAAGATGTCGATGACGCGGTCGATGGTCTGGGTGGCGCTCTGCGTGTGCAGGGTCGCCATCACCAGGTGACCGGTCTCGGCGGCGGTCAGCGCCGTCGAGGTGGTCTCCAGGTCACGGAGCTCGCCGACCAGGATGATGTCGGGGTCCTGGCGCAGGGCGTGCTTGAGCGCGCTGGCGAAGGTGCCGGTGTCGGAGCCGACCTCCCGCTGGTTCACCACGCTCCGCTTGTGCGGGTGCAGGAACTCGATCGGGTCCTCGATCGTGATGATGTGGTCGGCCCGGCTGCGGTTGGCCAGGTCGAGCAGCGACGCCAGGGTGGTGGTCTTGCCGGAACCGGTCGGGCCGGTCACCAGCACCAGACCGCGGGGCAGGTGCGCGAAACGGCCCACCGACTCCGGCATGCCCAGCTCGTCCAGCGGTTTGATCTTGTGCGGGATGGCCCGGAAGACCGCGCCGCACGAGGTCCGCTGGCGGTACAGGTTGCCGCGGAACCGGGAGACGCCGACGATGCTGTGCGCGAAGTCCATCTCCTGCTCGTGCAGGAAGGTCTCCCACTGGGCCGGGGTGACCGCCGCGCGGGCCAGCAGCTCGGTGTCGGCGGTGTTGAGCTTGCCGTAACCGGGCACCGGCCGCAGCGAGCCGTTCACCCGCATCATCGGCGGGGAGCCGACGGTCAGGTGCAGGTCGGAGCCCTTCGCCTCGACCAGGGTGATGAGCAGCTGGTCGAGCACGTCCAGGCCGTCCGTGGAGGCGGCGGCACCCGGCCGTGCCTCGTGCTGGAGCGTGTCCATCTGTTCCCCCGGATCTTGCTCGGTGTTTCCGACGCCTGTTGATTCGGCACCGGGGGAATCCGGTTTAGGGACGTTCGGGTGCGGTGCGGGTACAGGTCCGCAACCGCTCAGACGGCCACCCGGGAGACCTCGCGGATCGAGGTCAGGCCGCCGACCGCCTTGGCCAGGCCGTCGGCACGCAGGTCGTACATGCCCTGGGCGATGGCGACCTCGCGGATCTCGCCGGCCGGGGCCCGCCGGATGCACAGCGACTCGATCTCCGGGCTCACCGGCATCACCTCGTGCACCGCGATCCGGCCCTTGTAACCGGTGTTCGCGCAGTTCCGGCAGCCCACCGGCTTGTACAGCACCTCGGGGACGGCCAGGTCCCGCAGCGGCCAGTTGGCGCCGATGATCTCCTCCTCGGTCGGCGTGTAGGGCTCCTTGCACCAGTCGCAGATCCGCCGGGCCAGACGCTGGGCCAGCACACAGTCCAGGGACGAGCCCACCAGGAACGGCTCGATGCCCATCTCGGTGAGCCGGGTGACCGCGCCCGGGGCGTCGTTGGTGTGCAGGGTGGAGAGCAGCAGGTGACCGGTGAGCGCGGCCTCGACGGCGATCTGCGCGGTGTTGCCGTCCCGGATCTCACCGATCAGCACCACGTCCGGGTCGGTACGCAGGATCGCCGGCAGCACCGCCGCGAAGGTCAGCCCGGCCTTGGCGTTGACCTGCACCTGGTTGATGCCGCGCAGCCGGTACTCGACCGGGTCCTCGACCGTGATCACGTTGATCTCCGGCCGGCTGATCTTGCCGAGGGTGGCGTACAGGGTGGTCGACTTGCCGGAGCCGGTCGGGCCGGTGACCAGCACCATCCCGTGTGGCTTGCTGAACGACGCGGAGAAGCGCTCCAGGTTGTGCTGGGTGAAGCCGAGTTTCGCCAGGTCCAGGTCGATGCCGCCGGTGTCCAGGACACGCAGCACGATCTTCTCGCCCCACACCGTCGGCAGGGTGGCGGTACGCAGATCGACGGTACGGTCCCGGATCAGGGCGGTGATCCGGCCGTTCTGCGGCACCCGCTTCTCGGTGATGTCGACGCCGGACATGATCTTGATGCGGGAGATCAGCGCCGACATGACGCCACGGGGCACCAGATCCACCTCGTGCAGCACGCCGTCGATCCGGTAGCGGACCCGCATGTCGTCCTCGGTCGGCTCCAGATGCAGGTCGGAGGCACGGTTCATGACGGCCTGCTCGATCAGGCTGTTCACGTACCGGACGATCGGGGCGTCGTCGGCGCTGGTGGCGTGCGCGGCCATCCCGGCCTGGTCGTCCTGCCCGTCGTCGGCCAGATCGGCCAGGTCGGCGCCCTCACGCTGCAACCGTTCGATGATCCGGCGCACCTCGCTGCGCGCCACCACCACCGGGCGGATCGTCATGCCGGTGGCCGCCCGTACGTCGTCCAGCGCCACCACGTCGGCCGGGTCGGTGACCCCGACCACCAGCTCGTTGTCGTTGATCGACAGGCCGAGCACCCGGTGCCGCAGCACCACCGGCAGCGGGATCCGTTTGAGCGCCGCCGGCTCCGGGGTGAACCCGACCAGATCCAGCGTGTTGATCCCGAACGCCGCGGCGGCCGCCGCGGTGAGCTGCTCCTCGGTGACCACCTGGTCGTTGATCAGAACCGCGCGCACCGACCGGCCGCTGCGCTGAGCCTCCGCGGCGGCCCGGTCGACCGCGGCGGGGTCCACGCCGATCTGCTTCAGGGCGTCGAGCAGCGGACGGAAGGTCTGATCCATGCGTACCTCAGCGGCGGAGGGAAAGAGCGCTCAACCCTCCATCGGACGTTTTCGCCCGGAACTGAGCGCGCACGGCGGCCGCGCTCGCCGTCGTACCCCTGCTGTGGTGGAGGCTGCGGGACCACTCAGCGTAACCCGGCCTCCCAGCGCTTGGGGCGGATCCCACCGCGAGCCGTCACGGCGTCACCGGCACCACCTCGAGCAGTCCGCTCAGGACCAGGACCTGCCGGACCTGAGTGGACGGGTGGGACAGGCTGAACCCGATGCCGCTGTCGCGGGCGCGCTGGAACCCGGAGATCAGCGCGCCCAGCCCGGTCGAGTCGATGAACGACACGCCGGACATGTCCACCACGATCCGCCGGGGGCGCGCCTCCACGGCCTCGCCCAGAGCCACCCGAACCCGCTCCACGGTGAGTATGTCGATCTCACCGTCGAGCGTCAGAGTGGTCGTGCCGTTCTCCTCCGTCACCGGGCCTCCTTTGCTGTGGCCATGGTTCCACGTACGGTAATCGACATGCCGATCCGTGGTGGCCTGCCGCCGCGCAACCCCCGCTTCGTGGGCCGTGACGACCTGCTGACCCGCGTGCGCGGCCTGCTCGGCAACGGTCCGGTGGTGCTGCTGCCGAGCCCGGAGCATCAACTCGGCGGCACCGGGCGTACCCAGCTCGCCGTCGAGTATGCCCACCGTCACGCCGAAGCCTACGACCTCATCTGGTGGATCCCCGCCGAGCAGAACGCCGGCACCCGGGCGTCGCTGGCCGGACTGGCCCAGGTGCTGGGAGTGCCGGAGGCGCGTGATCTGAACCGTACGCTCGGGGCGGTCCGCGACGCGCTGAGCCGTGGCGAGCCCTACCGCAACTGGCTGGTCGTCTTCGAGAACGCCAACCGGCCCGAGGACATCACGCCGTACCTTCCCAGCGGCGCCGGGCACGTGCTGGTCACCAGCCGCAACCCGCGCTGGACCGCCGAGGTGGCGCAGGCCCTGCCGGTGCCGGTGTTCTCCCGGGCGGACAGTGTGGACCTGCTGCGGTCCCGCGCCCCGGAGTTGTCCCCCGCCGACGCCGACCGGATCGCCGCCCGGCTCGACGACGTGCCGATGGCCCTCGACCTGGCGTCCGCCGTCCGCGAGGCCACCGGCCGGGCCGCCGACGCCTACCTGGCCGACCACGAGCGCCGCGCCGCCGAGCTGGCCTTCCCCACCCCGGTCCGGGTCGCCTGGGGACTGGCCGCCGAGGCGCTCGGCGCCGCCGCCCCGGCCGACCGGATGCTGCTGGAGCTGTGCACCTTCCTGGCCAGCGCGCCGATCGCGTGGCGGCTGCTGTGGGCGGCCCGCACCCTGCCGCTGGAACCGGAGTTGGCCCGCACCCTCCGCGTCGAGCGCCGGCTGCGCGCCGCGATGCGCCGGATCAGCCGGTACGGCCTGGCCGACCTGGACCCGGCGGGGGAGCGGCTCACCGTGCACCCGCTGATCCGGGGCATGTTCGGGCAGGAGCTCAGCTCGGAACGGCACGCGGCACTGCAGCGTACGGTCCGGGGCATGCTGGCGGCCGCCGACCCGGGCGACCCCGACGACCCGGCCGGCTGGTACCGGTACGCCGAACTGGCCCCGCACCTGATCCACTCCGACCTGCTCGGCGGCGACGCCGAGGAGGTCCGCCAGCTGGTGATCAACTGCATCCGGTACCACTTCGCCCGCGGCGACTACGACTCCAGCCGCGACCTGGCCGCCTCGGCGATGGCCCGCTGGCGCGACGCGCTGGGCGAGTCCGCCGAGCAGACCCTGCTGGCCGCCTTCCACCTGGCCAACGCGCTGCGGGCGGTCGGCCGTACGGCGGACGCGCGGAACCTGAACCTGCAGACCCTGCGCACCCAGCGGGAGGCGGTCGGCGCCGACGACGAGGCGACCCTGTCCACCGCCAACAGCGTCGGCGGCGACCTGCGGATCCAGGGCCACTTCGGCCAGGCCCGGCAACTCGACGCCGACAACCTGGTGCGGTACAGGCGCCTGTTCGGGGAGAGCTACCCGACCGCGCTGCGCTGCGCCAACAATCTCGCTGCCGACCTGCGGCTGCTCGGCGACTTCCGGGGCGCCCGGGCGCTGGACGAGCAGGTGCTGCGGCACCGGCAGGCGATCTTCGTGGACGGGCATCCGGAGATCGTGGCGTCCCGGGCCGCGCTGGCCTACGACCTGTTCGGCCTCGGCGACTACGCCGGCGCCGCCGACGTACTGGCCGGCCGGGCCGCCGGCCTCCCGGAGGACCACCTCTTCGCGCTCTGGGCGGGCCGGTTCGCCGCGATGGCCGCCCGCCGCCGTGGCGACCCGTCGGCGCGTGCGCTGGCCGAGAGGAACCTCGCGGCCTGCCGGCAGCGGTTCGGGGAACTGAGCGTCGACACGCTGGCCGCCGCGGTGTCGGCGGCACACTGCGCCCGCGCCGACGGCGACCTCGACCACGCCCACGAGCTGCTGGAACGCGCCGTGATCCGATACCACGCGGTGCTCGGCGACGAGCATCCGTTCACGCTGGCCGCCTCCGCCGGACTGGCCGGCGTGGTCCGGACGGCGGGCCGGCACCCCGAGGCGCGGACCATCGACGAGGAGGTCCTCGGCGGTCTGCGGCGCAGTGTCGGCGCCGACCATCCGTTCGCGCTGAGCTGCGCCAACGGGCTGGCCGCCGATCTCGTCGCGGTGGGCGAGGCACAACAGGCCCGGGAGCTGGCCGCCGACACGCTGCGCCGGTCCCGGGCGGTCCGCGGACCGGATCACCCGGACACCGTGGCCTGCTCGTGGAACCTGGCGCTCACCGGCGGCGACGACGCGGCCCGGCAGCAGGCGATCGACTCGTTCGCCAAGGCGTACAGCGACGGCCACCCGGTGTTCCGGGTGACCGCCGCCGGTCAAGCCGTGGAGACGGAGATCGACCTGCCGCCGCTATAGGACCTCCGCCGACTGCTTGTCGAGCAGGTTCGTCACCTCGACGGCCGGCATCGGCCGGGCGAAGTGGTAACCCTGGGCCCGGCCACAGGCCAGCTCACGCAGCCGTTCCGCCTGCCCGGCATCCTCCACGCCCTCGGCCACCGGGGACAGGTTGAAGGTACGGGCGATGTGCAGCACCGCCTCCGCCACCGAAGCCCCACCGGTCTCCGGCATCGCCTGCACGAACGAGCGGTCGATCTTGACGACGTCCACCGGCAGCGCGCTGAGGTGGCTGAGCGACGAGAAACCGGTGCCGAAGTCGTCCAGCGCGATCCGCACACCGAGCTCCTTGAGCGCGCCGAGCACCCGGGCCGACTCGACCAGGTCGGTGAGCGCCACCGACTCGGTCAGCTCCAGCACCAGGTCCTGCGGCGGCAGGCCGGTCCGGACCAGCACCTCACGTACCTCGTCCACGAGACGGGGGTTGGTGAGCTGCGACGCGGACAGGTTGACGTTCAGCTCGAAGCCGGGGAACCGGTCCTGCCAGGTCAGCGCCTGCCGGCAGGCCTCCTCCAGGACCCAGCCGCCCAGCCGGGGCACCTGCCCCAACTGCTCGGCCAGTTCCAGGAAGAGCGCCGGCGGGACCAGACCCTTCTTCGGATGCCGCCAGCGGACCAGGGCCTCCACACCGACGGTCATGCCACCGGCGTTCAGGTCCACGATCGGCTGGTAGTACACCTCGAACTCGCCGGCCTCCAGCCCGCGCATCAGATCCTGCTCGGCCAGGCGCCGCTGCTCGGCCTTCGCGAACAACACCGGATCGAACCGGCGGGCCACCCCGCCGCCGTCCCGCTTGGCCCGGATCAGGGCCTGGTCGGCACGGCGCAGCACACCGTCCAGCCCGTCGCCGCCGTCGGTGATCGCCACGCCGGCGCTGGCCCGGATGCTCAGCCCGATCTCACCCATCTGCAGCGGGCGGTGCAACTCGGTGAGGACACGCTCCGCCACCGCGACCGCGGCGTGCTCGTCCTCCAGACCGGGCAGCAGCACCACGAACTCGTCACCGTCGAGACGGGCCACGGTGTCGTTGGCGCGCACGTTCACCGACAGCCGCTCCGCCGCGGCACGCAGCAGATCGTCGCCGGCCGCGTGCCCGAACATGTCGTTCACGTCCTTCATGCCGTCCAGGTCGACCACGATCACCGCGGTCTTGGTGCGGGCCGGCTCGGCCAGCACCTCCTCGGCGTACTCGACGAACATCCGCCGGTTGCCGAGGCCGGTCAGCGGATCCCGGAACGACTGCTGGGCGAGCAGGGTCTGCTGCCGGTTCCGGTCCGGGTCGCTCCGGTGGCTGAGGAACTGCCGCAGCAGCCCGGCCCCGGCGACCATCAGCACCAGCCAGATCGCGCCCGGATGAAGATCCCCGGCCAGATGCCGGATGCCCATCGTGGCCAGCGCGAACGCCACCGTGGCGTACCGCAGCAGGCCGCGCCGGGTGTCCAGCAGCAGCACGGCCAGACCCAGACAGATCGTCGCCAGCAGCGGCACGACACGGCCGGTCAGCCCGCCAGGCTGGACGGGATCCACCGCCGGCCAGGCCAGCAGAACCAGCGACGCGAGCACCACCGAGTCGTCGACGACGGCCCGAAACCGGTCCCACAGAGCGTTGCGACCCACGTTCCACCTCCGGCGAGACACATCGGTCCCGGCCGGGCGTGGTTGAGTCATCCGCGGCCGGGTTTCCCGCTCGCCTCCGTGCCGCTCCCTTCGTCGCCCGGTCTCCCGGCCGTCTCTGTGCGGGTCTCTTCGTTGCCTGGTCTCCCGGCCGTCTCTGTGCGGGTCTCTCTGTTGCCTGGTCTCCCGGCCGTCTCTGTGCGGGTCTCTTCGTTGCCTGGTCTCCCGGCCGTCTCTGTGCTGGTTCCTCCGTCGCCGGTCCATCCGAACCAGTCGGCGAGATCCGCGATCCTCGCCTCCGGGACCGCCCGCGCCACGGCACGCACCACCTCGGGCCGGGCGCGCACGGCCGGGTGCGGGGAGACCAGGGCGAGGCCCGCCCAGGCCGAGTCGTCCCCACGATCAACTTCAAGATCTTTCTCGTACGCCGCTCGTGCGCTGTCGTCGGCACCCCGCACGCAGGCGTCGTCCGAGCCATTGCCGCGACCGCCGGGCTGAGCTGCCCACTCACCCTTCAGCAGCGCCTTCACCAAGCGCAACCGGGAACTGTTCTCCAGCGCCCGGCCCCCGCCCGGCACCGGAACCGAGGCCACCTCCGGCGCGGGCCGCCCGGACCGCCAGGCCGCCACGAGCCGGGCCGTGCCGGACGGCTCCACCGTCAGGTTCCGCAGCCGCCAGCGCAGCCGGTGATCGGTGCCGGCGAGGACGGCCAGGCGCTCCACCTCGGGATCCACCGGTTCGCCCAGCCACGGCCGCACCTCCCCGAGCAGGGCCGTCACGAACCGGGCCCCGGCGGAGGTCAGCTCACCGCCGTCCAGCAGCCCGGACGCCGCCCCGGCGACGGCGGCCCGCCAGCGGGCGAACTCGAACTCGGCGGCCCGGCCCGCCCGAGCCCGCCAGAACCGGGTGACGGCCAGATAGGCATAGGCCCCGTGCAGCACCCCGAGAGCCGGCCGCGGATCATTCCGCCACGGCGAGTAGTGCGACTCTCCCGGCAGCGCCCCGTCCGTGGACCGTCCCTCAGCGGTCCGTGCGTCCCCGGTCCGTGCGTCCTCGGTCCGTGCGTCCTCGGTCCGTGCGTCCTCGGTCCGTGCGTCCCCGGTCCGTGCGTCCTCGGATCGCGGGTCCTCGGATTGCCGGTCCGTGGACCGTCCGTCCGGGGAGCCAGCTTCCGTCTGGCCGGCTCTTGCCGGGTGGACCAGGTCGAAGAGCAGGTGGACGGCGTTCAGGACGCTGTGCTGGGTCTCGTGCAGCAGACCCACGGCCAAGGCGACCGGGTCCGGTGGGGCCGACATGGCGACCGCCCCGAACGCCTCCGCCGACGTGGCGCTGATTCCCTCGGCGGCCGGATCCGGCTCCACCGGGACGATCACCCGGAGCACTCCGGCCAGCGTGACGGCGGCCGGGCGGTGCTCCCGGACCAGGAGCGTCCAGGCGTGCTCCAGACAGAAGCGCCAGTGCGCCAGTTCGCCGGGGGTGAGCGGGGTGGACGGGACCAGACCCAGGTGGGTGCGGGCCGGGTCGGCGTCCTCCAGGCGTACCGACAGGGTCAGGCCGTCGCACGAGGCGGTGAGCGGACGGCCGCGTGGGGCCGGAGCGGGCATCGCGGACGGGCCCCGGAGCAGCGCCTCGGCGGCCCACAGGCCGGTCATCGGGTCGGCGATCCAGTCCCGGGCGGAACTTGTGTCGCCGGCCGCGATTCTCGCGTACCAGACAGGGGTTGACGGAAGCGCGCGCCGCACCTCGCGGAGGAGAAGCAGGTGGCGGCTGAACTCGGCGCGGCGAAGCACGCCGAGCGTGTCCCCGGAGGGACGCCCGGCGCCGAGCGCGGTGAGGGCGGCGTCGCTGAGCCGGAAGCGTTGTACGGTCATGGGCGGACCGCTGCTCAGAGCGCGGAGTTGAACCCGGCGATCGGCTCGCCGGACCGGCCGTCCTCGGTGACCCGGCGTAACGCTCGGGCGAGGGCCGAGTCGTCCTGTCCGGCCCGCGCGACCAGGTCCGCGAGGGAGGAACCGGAGAGGTCGATCATCACGGAGCGCCACTCCGCCGGGTCGCCGTCATCCTGTTCCTCGTGCACGGTGTCCTCCTCCGCGAGCCGCTCGTGGCCATCGATGCGTTGCCTGAAGGTTACGGCGGTCGCCGGGTCGGGTGAGCGTTGGGAGTCACCACGGTGGGTGCTCGCGGGGCTGGCGCGGCCGTGATCTCATGGGGCAACACCGCAGTAATCAGGTAACGGAGGGCAAAGTGCTGGGTTTCGATGAGGCCCCCGTGCGGTCCGGTGACGAGCCGCGACCGGACGAGCCGGCGGCCGACGTCGAGGAGCCGGTGATGCCGGCGCCGGACTTCCCGACCTTTGACCACACCCCCACGCTGCCGCACCAGGCGCCGGGCAACGGATTCGAGAGCGGACGGGACAGCCGTGCACGGTGACCCCGGCGCGTCTCTGCCGCGGCGCGGGCCGGCGCCGGCGGTCGACCGGATGAGCAACGCCGAACTGGCCCGGATGATCGAGTCCGAGCACCCCTACCGGGGGAGGGCCCTCTTCGAGCTCTGCGACCGGGTCGCCCTCGACGACGACGCGGCGACCAAGGTGGCGATGCTGTCCCGGCTCACGTCCCTGCGCCGGGCGCGGCTCTTCGACCGCGTCTCCCTGGCCTGGTCGGCGATCATCGCGCTGCTGGCGGCGGAGACCACGCATGCCCGGGCCGAGGCGTACGCCGCGTTCTCCGCGCTGGGGCCGGAGGAGCAGCGCGACATGCTCGATTATCTGGAGGTCACGAGGATCGAGGAGGCCCACCCGCGAATCACGTGAGCGGGCCTCCGGGGTTGTTCAGGCCTCGACGCGGACGTCCTTGCGGAACGCCACCCGGTCACGGACCGCCGAGGCGTCCGGTTTCGGGTCCGGGTAGAACCAGGCGGCGTCCGCCGCGACCTGGCCGTCCGCCCGGAGCGAGTAGTAGGACGCCTTGCCCTTCCAGGGGCAGACGGTGTGGGTTTCCGACGGGACGAGCACATCCTCACGGACACTGGCGAGGGGGAAGTAGTAGTTGCCCTCGAGCACCACCGTGTCGTCGCTCTCGGCGATCACTTCGTCGTTCCAGATGGCCTTCGGCATGCCCCGAACGTAGCGCGCTCCCGACCACCTGTCTGATATGTGCGATTCATTCACCTCCCGTGGGTGAATTGCCGCTTCGATTTCGACGTTCTAGAGTCGAGTTTCCGATCTTCAGGAACGGATCCGATGTCACGTCTTGACCAGCTGCGCGGCTCCGGGCGGCCGAAGCGTCACAACGCGCGGACCATCGCCGCGCTCACCGGCAACCCCGGCTGCAACCGCCGGGCCGTCCTCGACGCGGCCGGCATCGACAAGATCAAACTCGCCGAACGTGTCGGCTACCCCGGCAGCTTCGGCCAGAGCCGGTTCGCCCTGTCCCGCGGCAACGCCTTCGAAGCCATGCTCAAAGCCGACGACTGCGCCCTGCTGCGGTCCGTCCTCGAAGTCGACCTCGGCGTCGGATACCAGGACCTGGGCGCTGACAGCGACGACACCCTCGGCTCACGGCACGACCGGACCGCCGAACTCCTCGCCGGCGCCTCGGCCGCCCTCATCGACCATCCACTGCTCACCCTCGACGTGGCCGGGCAGACCGTCTACCTCGAGCCGGACCTGATCGCGTACGCCCACCAGGGCCGCCTTCAGGTCGTCGAGATCAAGTCCTTCGCGATCATCGACGGCCAGGCGGAGAGCGCCAAGGTCTCCGGGGCGGCCGTGCAGGCCGCCGTCTACGTGCTCGCCCTGCGCGCCCTGCTGGAACGCCTCGGCCAGGACCCGTCGCTGGTCAGCCACGACGTCGTCCTCGTCTGCCCGGAGAACTTCTCACTCCGGCCCACCGCCGTCGTGCTCGACGTGCGCAAACAGCTCTCCACCCTGCGCCGCCAACTGTCCCGGCTCGCCTCCGTCGACGCGCTCGCCGCGGCGTTGCCCCCGGACCTCAGCTTCGACCTCACCCTCGACCCGCAGCGGCTGATCACGGCGCTCGGCCACATCGAAGCCCGGTACGCGCCGGAATGCCTCTCCGCCTGCGAACTCTCCGTCTTCTGCCGCAGCGAGGCGGCCGGCAGCACGGCGGCGCTCGGCCGTACCGTCCGCGAGTCCCTCGGCGGCATCGAAACCGTCGACGAGGTGCTGGCGCTCGCCACCGGGGCACAGGAGCCCACCGAGGAACAGGCCGAGGCCGCGGCGATGCTGCGAGCCGCCCTCCGGCTGCGCGCCGAGGTCCTTCCTTGACCCCGGACCGGTCTTCGCCGGCATCCCCGGAGGCTTCGTCCTCGCCGGTCGCGTTCTCACCTTCGCAGGTGAAGCTCCCGGTTTCGGCCGGGGTGATCAGGTGAGCACGCTGACCGCGCTCGCGCGAGCGCAGGCCGTCGCGCAAGGGCGGGCGCAACCCATTGCGACCGTGCGCCACCTGCACGTACACGAGCATCCGCTGATCCTGATCCCGCTGGCCATGGCGGGAGAGGCGAACGCGCCCCTCGCCGCACTGGTCGGCACCGACCCGCAGCGACCCCGGCTGCTGACCGTGGCCCAACCGCGGAACCGGGACGACCGGTTCGCCTTCGCCGCCGAACTCGCCGAGGTGCTCGTCCCCTACCTCGACTCGTTCACCGACCTGACCGAGGACGTGCCCGTCGACCGGGGCAAGGACGTCCGGCAGCGTTACGTCGACGCACCGCAGATCTGGGTGCCCAACCCGGGCGGCATCGACTTCCTGCGGCTCTTCGGGCGGTCCACCCGCTTCCGTACCGTCGATGGCGAGAACCCGGTCCCGGCCACCGTCCCGCTGCTCGGGCGGTGGCTCACCTTCTTCACCAACACGGCCGAGGTGCCCGGCTCGTCGCTGCTGGTCAACGCGGTGCAGGCGCTCGGCCTGCACTGGGCGACCGGACAGAGCGGCGCCGAGGACGCCCAGTTCGGCGTCCAGCTGGCCTGGATCGAATCCGGCGCCGCCGCCGCCCGCGAAGCCGAGAACGGTCCCGTCGCCGGCCCCGCCACCGACCCCGACTTCGACAACCGGGTCCTGGCCCCGCTCATCGGACGCTCCGCCGCCGAACTCCCCGAGGTGCTCCGCGACCTGCTGCTCCCCACCTGGGAACGGATGTGGCGCGCCCTGGCACTGCTCCGCCGCATGCCCGCCGGCGACCGCGTGTCGCTGCGCTGGGACACCGACCGGGACGCCTTCACCGCCTTCACCCAGCACCTGGCCGAAGGCGGCCCACCCCAGCCCCGCCGCGACGGGGCGGTGGCCGCCGCCGCCCGCCTGCAGCGTCTCGAGAACGCCGCCACCCGCTACGCGGTCCAGCGCGCTTTCGACGACCCGCTGGTCCTGGCCGAACACCGCCTCACCGGTGCCGCCTTCGCCGGAGTGGTCACCCTCGCCAAAGCCGACCGCGTCGACGACAGCGGCAAACGCCCGGTCCTCCGCCCGCGCATCATGGTCCACACCACGGAGCCGGTCCGCGTCGAACCCGGCACCTCCCTGACCTCGCCGGCCCGCCCGTCCCAGAAGGCGCGGGTCATCTCGGTGACCCCGGCCGCCCCGGAAGGCCACGACGTCCTCCTGGAGCTCTCCGGCGGCATGGGCCGCAAACTGGTGGCCGAGCCGGGCTCCGTGCCCGCCGTGGGTGAACGACTGATCCTGACCACCTTGAGCGAGGCCTACCGCCCCGGCGGCGCCCTTCCCGACCCCGCCGAAACCCCATGGACCCACGGCGGCCCTCCGGACGCCACCCCACCCGCCGAGCCCGCTGTGCTCACTGACAACGCCGAGCCCGCCGTGCTTACTGACAACGCCGAGCCCGCCGTGCTTACTGACAACGCCGTGCCCGCCGTGCCCGCCGCCCTCGCGGTGTCAGCCGACGGGGAGAAACTCACCGTCCGGGAGCAGCTCACCACTCCTGCGCAGCCGACCGTGCCCGTGGAACCCGCCGACAACGCTGAGCCCGCCGACATCGATGCCGCACAAGACGGCGCGAGTGTGCCCGCCGGACAGTCGCCCCGTACCCCGGAAAGGGAGAGCCGCTGACCCCCGGTCAACCGAGACGGACCAGCAGGAGGGCGATGTCGTCGCTGCGGTGCGGTGCGACCTCCAGAAGGCGAGCGCACAACTCGTCGCCGGGCCGGTCGGCATGCGCGCGGAGAACCGCGGAGAGCCGGTCGATCCCGTCGTCGAGGAGCTGATCGCGGTCCTCGACGAGGCCGTCGGTGTAGAGGAGCAGGGTCGAGCCGGGTGGCACATACCGGTGGTTGGAGGTGCGTGGCTCGCGCGGTGGCAGGCCGAGCAACGGCTCCGGCGGCACCCACCAGGCCTGGACGGAGCCGTCCGGCAGGAGCAGCAGCGGCGGTGGATGGCCGGCGTTGCCGAAACTGATCGAGTAGCCGGTCGCCGCCTTGCGAACCCGGGCCAGCACCATTGTCGCGGACGCCGGCACCCGCAGGCCGTGCAGCGCGTTGTCGAGCGCGGTGAGCAGGGCGCCGGGCTCCTCGTCCCGCCCATACGCATCCCCCCGCACCAGGTTGCGCAGTTGCCCCATGGTCGCGGCGGCCTCGATGTCGTGCCCGGAGACGTCGCCGACCGCGACGACGACGCTGCCGTCCGGTTGGGCGAAGGCGTCGTACCAGTCGCCGCCGACGGCCGCGCCGTCCTGCGCCGGCAGGTAGCGGGCGTGCAGCCCGATGCCGGGAATGTCCGGCAGCTCGGTGAGCAGGCTGCGCTGGAGCACCTCGGCGACGTGCCGTTGCTCCCGGTAGAGCCTGCTGTTCTCCACGGCGAGCCCGGCCCGGCGGCCGATCTCCGCGGCGGTCCACTCCTCGGCGGCGGTGAGACTGTTTCGCTCAGGCCGCTTGACCAACAGCACCGCACCGAGCGCCCGGTGCCGCACCGGTGACGTGATCGGCACGATGACGGACGCCCCGAAGCCGGCCCGGAGGGTGATCTCGGCCAGCTCGGCGTCCCTGATCCGGCCTCGCAGCTCGGCCGCGCCGTCGCCGGTGCGGACCGGCCGGCCACCGCGCCGGACGGCGAGCAGCATCGAGCGCAGGTCGGCCCGGGAGGAGACGACCAACTCGGCGAGCCGCTCCATGTCGGCGGCCCGGTCCGGGTCGCGGTGGGTGGCCGCGACGGATGCCGGACCGCCCGGGTCGTCGGCGACCGCCACGACGCACCAGTCGGCGAGCCGGGTCGTGACGATCCCGCCGAGCCGGCGCATGGCCTCGTCGACGTCCATCGTGGCGGCCAGTGACTCGGTCAGCTCGGCGAGCAGCTCCAGTTGGTGGTGCGCCGACTCGGCCGCCAGCCGGGCCTCCTCCGCGGCGGCCCGGGCGATGCGCAGGCACACCTCCGAGGAGCAGACCGCGGCGAGCTCGCTGAGCAGGGCGATCTCACTGGCGGTCCAGACGCGTGGCTCCAGGTCGACGGCGCACAGGGTGCCGACGATGAGCCCGTCGGGGTCGGTGATCGGCGCTCCCGCATACGCGATGGCGCCCAGTTCGGCGATCGCCGGGTTGTCCTTCATCCGCGGGTCGGCACGGACATCCGTGATGACCTGCATCTCCCCGGCCACGACGACGTGACGGCTGAACGAGTGGGTGAGCGGCATCTCGCGGATCGTGGCCAGCGGGTCGGGAACGCCGACCTGGCCGGCGAGCACCTGACGGTCCAGATCGACCAGGCAGACGACGCCCATCGGTGCGTCGACCAGCTTGCGAACCAGCATCGCCACCCGGTCGAAAGCCTCGTCGGGAACGGGGCCGCCGATGAGCCGTCGAACCGACCTGAGGCGTAGCGGATCGGCGAGCACGCTGCGCTCGGCATCGCCGATCAGGTCCCACTGAAGCACCATCGCCCCCCGGCCGGTTCGCTGCCAGGCTACCGGCGGGAGGAGCGGGGAGGCCCGTCGAGACCTGACCCGATCATCCGTTTCGACTCGGCCGAACGGACGACCCGACCCCGTTATCCGGGTGATCCCACCGGTCAGGCCGCGTGTGAGGGATCGTGCTCGAACGGCTGCCGCCGCCCGGCGGTCAGGCCGGACCGCAGCGTGCTCCGGATCTCCGGCCAGCCGAGCCCGGCGTGCCGTGCGGCCGCGGTCAGCTCCCAGCGCACCGTCGGCTCGTCCAGCAGTCCGGCCCCGACCAGCCGGCCGAGCGCGAAGGCGGCCCGGTTGAGTGTGTCGTTCCTCGCACCGACCGGGGCGTGGGCGACGCGGTCGGCCTCCGACTCCAGGGCCGCCTCCGCATAGCGGCCGGGATGTGCGAGCGGGCGCTCCTCCCGGACGGGTGGGGGCGGGCCCGCGATCAGCGCCAGCAGCGCCGGCGGGCCGAGGGGCAGGGCCGCCACCGGCCGTTGGATCCAGCGGTAGTCGCCGCCACCGGCGTGCCTCGACGGCGGGGCCAGAACGTAGCCGCCGGCCCCGCGCCAGTCGAGGCCGGGCAGCAGCCGGACCCGGTTGCCGTAGCCGGTCGGGCGGAACCACAGATGGCGGCCGCCACCGCCGGTGCGCACCTGCGGCCCGGCGGGGACGTCGCCGCCGAGGAGATGGCGCAGCCCGTGCCAGCCGTCGGCCGAGTCGACGTCGGCCACGTCCATCACCACGCCGGTCCGTAGGCCCACGTTGGCGCGCGGCCAGAACGTCCACCACAACCGGATCTGGCGCGGATCGGTCGAGGCCTCGCTGAGGCCGTGCCGCAGCCGTGGGTGCTTGCCGGAACTGTCGCATCGCGCTCCTCGATGACAGGAACAGACGCCACCCCGGTCAGGCGTGTGCACCGGCAGGACGGGGATGCCGTGCCGGGCGTACGCGAGGGCAGCCGTGAGCGACATTAGAACAACCGTACGACATTTTCAGGGCCCCGGCAGAGCCCGCAGAACGTGCGCGATGTGATGAGACGTGCTCCACGCGATCCAGCTGGCCGAGCTGCCGGCGCCCCGCGCGGTCCGGGCCCGTCTGGCGATCTCGGCGTCGCCCCAGGAGAAGCGGGCGCCCGCCGCCGGCCACTGTGGTGAGGTCACCAGCGTGCGGCAGAGGTCGTGGCACCGGTCGTCGCTGCGGCCGCCGCGCCGGGCCCAGCGGTAGATCCACCAGTCCGACTCGGTGGTGTAGCGCAGGGTCGGCAACTGCCGGTGATGCTGGACGCCGTGCCGCCGGACCGGGGAGGTCACGCCGTAGTCCGCGTACCCCACGCCGGGCTCGCCGAGCCGCGCCCAGATCCGGGCGTCCAGCCGGCCCACCGCCACCGGCCGGTCGGTCGGCAGGTCGTCGAGGTTGGGTGGCATGGCGCCGGAGGCCACGCTGATCGAACGCCACGGTGTCGCCCGGGCCCAGCGCAGCACCCGGCGGGCGCGGTCCTCGACCTCGGTGGCGTGTGCCGAGCAGGCCGTCTCGGCCAGGTCGATGAGCAGGTCCACGTCGTCCGGGTCGAGGGTGGAGGCGCGCAGCAGCCGCTCGGTGACGGCGTCGGCCTCGGCCGGGTTGCCCGCGTCGGCGTGCGGCCGCAGCCGCAGTACGGCCCGGCGCCGGTGCATCCGCGCGGCCCGGCCGTGCGCGGCCAGGCGGGGGCCGCTCTCGTCCGGCCGCAGCACCGGGATGAGGGTCAGGCCGAGTCCGGCCATCCGCCCGGCGAAGAGTTCCGGGGCGTCGATCTCGGGCAGCTGTCCGAAGTCGACGGCCATCGTCCCGGTACGCGGCCGCAGCTCCCGAAGCATGGTGAGGAGACCGCTGTCCGGCTCCAGCTCGACGATCGGGGTGACCCGGCCGGCCTCCTCCGCGGTGAGGTGCGCCAGCGCGGTGAGCTCGCCCCGCCGGGGTCGCAGGATCGGGAGATAGGCCCCGTCGAACGCCATGCCCCCACGGTAGACGTATCGACGGTTACCGTTGGGTTACGTTCGGTACAAATGGGCGAGCATCGCCTGATTCGCCTCCCAGCCGTCCGGAAACTTGACCGGCACGTTGAGGTGGACCGGCTCGGTCGACGGGTGCGCGTCGAGCAACTCGGCGATCCCGGCCCGGGCCACCAGCACGCAGGCGTGCCGGTGCCGTGAGGTCAGCACGCACAGCCGCCCCGACTCCAGGTGGAAGGCGGTGGCGTCGCGCCGCCCGGAGAGCGGGTGCAGCACCACGGTCAGGTCGTACTCCCGGCCCTGCAGCCGGTTCGCCGTGTCCACGGTGACCTCGGCGGCCTCGGGTGGCAGCAGGGAGCGGATCACCGCCACCTGGTCCCGGTGGGCGGCGCCGATCGCGATCCGCTCCGGGGTGAGCGGCCCGCTCCCGGACTCGGAGACGGCGATCCCCCCGCGGGTCAGGGCCCGTGCGGCCAGCCCGGCACAGGCCGCGGCGGCCTCCGCATCCGTACGCACGGTGAAGCGCTCCGGCAACTCGTGCAGCCCCCAGCCGGTCGCCGCCGCGGTGTCGAGCACCGTGTCGAACGGGTCCTCCGCGGGCTGCTCGAAGGTGAGCGCCCGGTCGCCCGGCCCGGTCCCCGACCGGAACCCGGTGAACGGGTAGAAGGCCCGCGCCACGACCGGCGCCGCCGACGCGGGCAGCCGCCAGGAGACCGGCAGCCGGTGCACCGGAAGCTCCGGATTGTGCCGCAGCAGCACGGTGACCGCGCTCTGCATCGGATCCCACGAGAGGCCGATCCAACGGTCCACCTCGACGGTCGAGAACGGGTCCAGCTGGCCCGGGTCACCGACGAACAGGGCGCGCTCGAACCGCGGCGCGACCCGCAACAACGCGTCCGAGCGCATCTGGTAGGCCTCGTCGACGATCGCCCACGGCCACCGGCCCTCGGTCACGGTCGCCCATTTCGCCGCCGTGCCGATGGTCACCGGCGGCGAGCCGAGATCGGCCACCTTGGCCGCCACCCGGCAGCGCGGATGAGCCCGCACCCGGGGGGTCGGCTCGTAGTCGACCGCGGACAGCCGGCCCACCCCGATCTCCGGCGACCGGGTGGCGAGCCGGTCGATCAGGTCGTCGACCTGCTCGTTGGTCTGCGCCACGATCATCAGTGGCGCGCCGGTCGCGGCGAGCTCGCCGGCCGCGCGGACCACCAGCGTCGACTTGCCGGCTCCGGGTGGGGAGTCGACGACGACCCCGCGATGGCCGCCGCTGAGCAGATCGCTCAGGACGGCGGAGATGACGGCGGCGGCCTCCTCGGCCGGGCTGACGAGCGTCTCGGAACCCACCCCGGCACGGTATCGCCCGCCCCCGGCGGAACCGCGGTTATCCACAGGCCGTCTCCGCGCTTCCGCCGATCCCGCTACCGTCTGCCGCGAAGTCATCACTCTGGATGAGGGGGTGTCATGTTCGACGGCCGGGATCTGTCCGACGCCGAGCGCTGGATCGACGAGTGGCGGTGCGCCATCGACGAGCGGGCGGAGAGGACGCGGGCCCTCTCCGCCCGCCTGGCACGGCTCTCCGAGACGGCCCGCAGCCCTGACGGACTGGTGACCGTGACGATCGGGCCGGGCGGTGACCTGATGGGGCTCGATCTCGGTGAGGGCATCCGCCGCCGGCCGGCCGCCGACACGGCGCGGGCGATCCTGGCGACGTTGCGCGCCGCCCGGAGCAGGCTCTCCTCCGCGGTGGCGGCCGCGGCCGACGAGACGGTGGGTGCGGATTCCGCGACCGGTCGCGCCGTCATCGCCGCCTATGCGGTCCGGGTGAGCCCAGCCGATTAGCCGGTGTTCGCCGGCCGGCGCCGGGGAGGTTAGGTCACAGTGGCGCCGGTGCCGGCCGGTGAAAGGTCGCCTGCCGGTGTTTGTCTGTACCGCAGCCTGCCATAACCTTTGGCAGGCTGCGGGCTGATCCCTGACCGCTGCTCCGGCATTACGAACCGGTCGGCAGAATGGTTATTTTCCGCCGCAATTTTTCTGGGTGTCTCGAATCTACTCTCGGGTAAGCCGGGATCTTGCCTGCTGGGTGAGGGTGAAGTCGATCGAGCGAATTGTTGAATAGCGGTTTGGAATCGCCAAGAAAGCGTGGCGACCGGCCGCCCGGGGGTGCCGCCGGAAAGCGCTGCAACGTTTCTCCTGGTGAGGGCGGTGCAAGGGAATCGGCGGAACGCCCGTGGCTGTGCTGCGAAAGGCGGAGAGGCGGCGGTTCACTGTGAGCAAGACGACAGGCGTGGTCCGGTCGGCGCGGGCCCCGGCCGGACGCGCGGTGCCGGATCGGCCCGGCGTGACCAGCACCGTGCGGGAGAGCGTTTCCCGTCCGCCCGCTCGCTTCATGCGCGAACTGACGGCTATCCGACAGTTGCTTGGCGGTGGCGCCGAGCGCGGTCGGGGGTGGCCCGGCCGGGTGGCCGCCGATGCGAGGTGAACTTGAAAAGGGACGCGCGTACTGCAACGCATTTCACCGCCGGGACCGACGCCGCCTTCCGGTGCCGGATGATCGATCAACTCGGGCCACCGCAGGTCGCGCGGTATTTGATCAAGCTTGGTGAAACGTTGTTTGCCTCGGTGTCACCACTTGGAAATAACTCTCGGGTTCACTGTCAGGTACTGGCGAATAGCGAAACACACGTGCAACTTGCGCGTGTCCTTCAACGCGCAAGTTGCACGTTTCGCGGCTCGCCGCGCTGCCGCTCCGTCGTTGTGGCAAAGCGTTGATCAACATGCTGGATTTCATTCATGGTTGTTTTTGTGATCTCGCCGTTGCCCCTTCCAGTCGATCATTGGAAGTGCAACTCTTCTAGCCAGCAGTGACGTCGGCATCACGGACGGTGGTGGTGGGGAATGCGTCCAGACGTTCTCGTCGGTCCGAGTGATTGGCTGATCGAACAGTTCGGCGACAAGGTTGCCGACGAGCTGTGGACCCGGGTGCCGGAGGCCTTGAGCACGGCGATCGACCGCGAGGTGCACGCTCACCCAGCCATGACGCAGACCATGGAGCGTGTGCTCGCGAACCCGCGCTGGCCTCTTCCCTATGAGGAGCTGGTCCTGTTCCTGGGCACTCTGCCCGGCGCGGAGATCATCAGCGTGCCGCGCTCGGTCTACCAGCTGGTTCTGATCAACGGTCATGTGGTGGTGCCGTGGTGTTACGGCCAATCCGCCCGGATCTCCATGCGGGACGCCGAGGTGGGCCGCTCGTTCGGGCGTCTCGCCCGCGAGCTGTTGCGCCGTTTCGGCCCGCCGTGGCGCCGCTCGCCGGTCGAGACCCCGCTCCCGCTCGACGCCGTCGACGAGCGGGAGGTCGCCAAGATCTGCGCGGCGATCGGGGGCATCGAGCCGAAACCCGAGGTGGTCATCGCCGGTTACGCGGGCGCACCCAACCTGGGCCTGCTCCGCGCCTGCCTCGGCGAGATCAAGTCCACCGACAACGGCGCCCTGAACTGGAGCCATCTCGACGACCTGCCGCTGCCGCCGCCGGTGATCCCGCGCCCGCGCCGTATGCAGTTCCCCTGACCGCGAGCGAAAGAAGCCGCATGCGGCGTTCCTCCACAAGGAGCGCCGCATGCGGCTTTCTCATGATCACTGGGCGCTGATCGGACAGGCCTCGGCGGAAGGGCCGGAGCGGACAATCTCGGAGGAAGGGCCGGGGCGGGCGCGCCGCAGTGGGGAGCCCCGGGGATCAGGCGGCGGGACGCTCCGCCTCCGGCGTGAGATAGGCGGTCGAGAACGGCTCCCGCCGCGCCCGCATGTCCGCATAGGCGGTGACCATCAACGGCGTGAGGTAGATGCCGGCGACCAGGTAGTACAGCCCGCTCCACAGGCTGGACACCACGGCACCGGGCGTGCCGCCGACGGTCAGTTCCAGCGCGGATCCGATCCCGGCGAGTGCCAGCGAGGCGCCGATGGTGACCGCGAAGATGCTGCCGACCCGCGCCAGGCTGGCGCCGATGTCGGCGTGGAAGAGGGAGAAGCTGCGCCCGATGCCGACACCCCGTTCGATGGTGACCACCACCGGCAGGATCATGAGCGCCGCCCCGACGTACAGGATCGGCAGGAAGCAGGCGAGGAAGGCGAGGGCGCTGAGGAGGCCTCCGAGGATCTGCCAGCCGATCACCGCGGGGCCACGGCGCAGCGCGGTGCGGAGCGCCTCCCGCAGGCTGACCGGCTGCCCGGTGGCGGCGAGGACGACGAGCCGGACGGTGGCCGAGGTGACCACCGCGGACACCACCGCGGCGACCATGGAGGCGGCGAGGAGCCAGACGACGGCCTCCATCATCCCGGTCAGGATGGAGAGGTCCGGGGCTTCGGTCTGGTCGAGCGCCGCCGTCTCGGCCTTCCGCAGCTCGATGTTCAGCAGGACGTTGGGTGGCACGGTCAGGGCCAGCAACGGCACGAGCGCGACCGCGTTCAGTTTCAGCGCCGGTTTCCAGATCTTCTTCGCCAGCGCGCCGGCCCGCGCCCACCAGCCCTCGTAGTTCGGGCTGACCAGCGGGTCGTCCGGCATGGCGTAGAACGGCGGCGGAATCACCGGCGGCTGCGCCGGCCAGTAGTGACCGTTGCCGTCCAACTCCGCCCATTCCTGATTCACGTATGTCCCCAAGAGCTTCGATGCAAGATCAGCGCGCGTACCTTAGCGGTTCCTTATGCCTGCGCGCCGCCCCGAAACAGGCTGATTTCCACCGGAGGTCCGCCAGGATGCCGCGTCCTTCAGGGCGGGGAGGATTGGCGGTTCCGTCAGGAGCGGCCCGGTGAAGCCGGGACGGTCTGAGGAAACGGTCCGGAAGCAAGCCCGCGTACACTTGACTCATGACATCCTCTCGGTAAGCTGTCGATATGCGTACGGCGTACAAGTGCCGGGTCTACCCGACTCCCGAACAGGCTGCGGTGTTCCACCGCACCTTCGGGTGTGTGCGCCTGGTCTGGAACAAGACCCTCGCCGAAAGGCGGGCGGCGTTCTCCCAGCGCGGCGAGAAGACCTCGTACCAGCAGACCGACGCGGCGCTGACCGCCTGGAAGAAGACCGAGGAGCTGGCGTTCCTGTCCGAGGTGTCGTCGGTGCCGTTGCAGCAGACGCTGCGCCACCAGCACACCGCGTTCGCCGGCTTCTTCGCCAAACGCGCCCGCTACCCGCGGTTCAAGTCCCGCACCGGCCGCCAGACGGCGCACTACACCCGGTCGGCGTTCCGGATCAAGGACGGCGAGCTTCGGGTCGCGAAAACCGACGGCGGTCTGCGGGTCGCGTGGTCGTTCCCCGACGTCGACTTCGCCACCCTGGACCCGACCATGGTGATCATCTCCCGGGAACCCGACGGCCGCTGGTACGTCAGCTTCGCCATGGACGTCGACCAGCCCACCCCACTGCCGGCCACCGGCCACGAGATCGGTATCGACCTCGGCGTCAAAGACTTCGCGGTCACCAGCGACGGTGATCGGATAGCCAACCCCCGCCACCTGCAACGCAAAGCCCGCAACCTGGCCCGCCACCAACGGCGGCTGGCCCGCTGCCAGAAAGGCTCCGCGAACCGGCGCAAGGCCAAGACCAGAGTCGCGGTCGCGTACCGCAAAGTGCGTAACGCCCGCCGCGACTTCCTGCACAAGACCAGCACCACCCTGATCAGGCAAGCCGACACCATCGTGGTCGAAGACCTCGCCGTCGCGAACCTGACCCGCCGGCCGAAACCCGTCCCACGCCGTGACGGCACATACGCCCCCAACGGGGCCGCCGCGAAAGCCGGGCTGAACAAGTCGATCTCCGACGCGGGCTGGGCCGAGTTCCGCGAGATGCTGCAATACAAGGCGGCCCGCACCGGCCGGACCCTGGTCGTCATCGACCGCTGGTATCCCAGCTCGAAGACCTGCTCGCACTGTGGGCACCTGCTGCCCAAGCTGGACCTGGCCACCCGGCACTGGACGTGCCCGGCCTGCCGCACCCGCCACGACCGGGACATCAACGCGTCCAAGAACATCCTTGCGGCTGGACGAGCCGTAGCCGGGCACAACCCCGGCGAAGCCTGTGGAGCTGATATGAGACAGCAAGGGTCCTCCCTTCTGCGGTCGGCCGTGAAGCAGGAACCCCACACCGCGAGGCGTCCGGCGTAAGCCGGTTCGGCCGCAAGGCCGAAGGGAATCCCCCGTCCATAGGGCGGGAGGAAGTCAAAGGATCGAGCCCGGGCCCTAGACTCCTGGGGATGGCCGAGCAGCGCGAATCGCCCTCCACGATCCGGGATCGGGCCGTTGCGGTCGCCGACTATCTGCTCGCCGTCCGGGTCCAGATGGACCGTCCGGCGCGCACCGTGCCGAGCGACGCGCACTGGCTGCACGCGCTGCCGCGGCATCCCGGGTGTCAGGCCGGCCCGGGCGCCGACGGCGCCTCGTGGCTGCGTGTCGGCCGTCCCGAGTTGCCCGCCCCGGTGGCGGTGCCGGCCGGGTTGCGCCGCCGGCTGCGTGGTGAGGTGGTGGCCGGCGCGGAGCCGACCGCCGAGGAGGCCGGGGACGATTTCGAGACCTGGCGGGACGAGGTGTGGCGGCCCTGGTCGCTGCTCACGGCGGCCGCCGAGCAGACCCGTGACCTGCACCGTCGCCTCTTCGACCGGATGCACCAGCTGGACATGGCGACCGCCACCACCGAGCTGGTCTGGGGCCACGGCATCGTGGAGACCACGATCGACGGGGCCCGGGTCCGTTATCCGCTGGTGGCCACCCCGGTTCTGATCGAGTACGACGCGGACCGCGCCGTGATCTCCGTCGCCCCGGCCGGCCCGTCCCGTCTCCAGGTGGAGGCCCTGGCCGGGCTGGACGACCGCCACCTGGCGCAGTTGGCCGCGCTGACCGGCCCGGGCGGCACGGTCGAGGTCGACCTGTGGAACGACGTGGATCGCCGGGAGCTGTTCGAGCGGGCGCTGTCCCGCCTCGGGTTCGACCGGGTGATCGTGGACGGGCCGGACGGGCGACCGGACCGGGAGGCGTTCATCCGGGACGTGGCGGTGTTGTTCGCCCGGCCCCGGCAGCGTCATCTGCGCGGTTTCCTGGAGAGTCTGCGTGACGGGCTGTCCGGCGGCGACATGCACCGGGTGGGTGCGCTCGCCGCGGTGGTGGCGCACGAGCCGAGCCGTCTGCTGATGCCGGACGACCGCCCGGAGACCTGGGAGCGGGTGGGGGAGCGGCTGCTGATGCCGCTGCCGACGAACGAGGCGCAGGAGTCGATCGCGCGCCGTCTGGCCCACCATCGGAACGTGGCGGTGCAGGGCCCGCCGGGCACCGGAAAGACGCACACCATCCGCAATCTGATCTGTCATCTGATGGCGAACGGCAAGCGGGTGCTGGTGGTCGCGCAGAAGGAGGAGCCGCTGCGGGTGCTCCGCGACGGCCTGCCGGAGGAGGTGCAGCCGCTCTGCCTGGCGGTGCTCGGGCGCACCACGGACCAGCTGGTGCAGTTGCAGCTGGCGGCCCGGGAGCTGTCCGACCGGGCCGCGACCCTGGACAAGGAGGCCGAGGCCCGCCGGGTGGACCGGCTGACCCGCAGCCTGGAGGAGGCGGAGCGCGAACTGGCGACGGCCATGGCCGGGTTGCGCCTGATCGCGGAGAGCGAGGCTCAGACGTACCAGATCGGTGGGGTTGCCCTGATGCCCGCCGAGGTGGGTGCGTGGTTGCGTGAGCGCGCCGCCGCGCACGGCGGCATCCCGGATCCGCTGCCCGGTCCGCCGCCGCTGACCATCGAGGAGTTCGCCACCCTGCTGAAGTTGGCGGCCCGGTTGACGGCGGAGGATCGCGCGGCCGCGATGCGGCCGCTTCCGGAGATCTCGGATCTGCCGGACGCCGCGTCCGCGGCGGCGGCGCGGGCGAAGGCCGCGGAGACCGAGGAGCGCATGTCACTCCTGGCGGATCAGGGCGTCGATCTGGCGGCGGTACGCGACGAGCGCCGAACCGGCATGACGGACCTCCTGGCCGATCTGCGCGAGGCGGTGTCCTGGCTGAAGCGCCGTGAGGGCACCTGGACCGACCGGCTGGGCCGGCTGCTGGACGACCCGCACTGGCGCACCCTGTGGAACGACCAGGTGGTGACGACCGAGTCGCTCTTCGCCGAGTTGGCGGTTCTGGCCCGGGAGGTGACCGGCCACCGGATCGCGGTGCCGGAGCCGATTCTGGCCGAGCCGAAACTGCTGCTCTCCCGGCTGGCCGAGATCCGTCAGCGGTTCGCCGCGGGCAAGGGTCTGAGCCGTCTGTTGCAGCCCGGCCTGTTCCGGCTGGCCGATGAGGTCCGGGTGGACGGCGAGCCGCTGCGCACGGTGGCCGACGTCGATCTGGCTACCTCTTCGGTACGCCGTGAGCAGTCCCGCCGCCGCCTGGGTGACGCCTGGTCGGAGTGGGTGCGGCGGTTGCAGGTGCCGGAGCCGCCGGGCGGCTGGGGCGATCCGGAGGTCTGGGCGGGTGGGCTGCTCGCCGAGGCGAACCAGTCGCTCGACTTCGATCTGAACCGCTGGCCGCCGCTGGCCCGGCGGATCGCGCCGCTGATGCCGCAGCGCGAGCTGGTGGTGGACGCCACCCGCCTGGCCGGGGTGGCCGACGCCTTGGAGACGGCGGCCCAGGTGTTCGGCCTGGAGAAGTCGCGGGCCGTGGAGAGGGCGGTCGCCGAGCGGGTGGCGGCGTGGCCGGAGCTGGCCGAGGCGTGGCGGACCCTGGACGGCTGGGACGAGGCGGTCGCCGAGGTGCGCCGGCTGGTGTTGTCGCAGCCGGACGTGATGCGGTTCGACGCGGCGTACCACCGGTTGGCCGTGGCCGCGCCGGAGTGGGCCGCGATGATCGCCGGGGGTGAGCATCCGGTGGTCTCCGGGCAGGCGGTACTTGCGGCGTGGGAGTGGCGGCGTGCCCAGACCTGGTTCGACGGGGTGGTCGGTGAGGTGGATCCGGCGGTGCTGTCGCGCCGGGTGGAGCGGGCCCGTTCCCGGATCCGCGGTCTGACGGCCGAGCTGGTGGTGGCGTCGGCGTGGCTGGAGGTGTCCCGGGCGCTGGACGACCGGCGCCGGGCCGCGCTGGCCGACTGGGTCACCGCGCTGCGCAAGATCGGCAAGGGTACCGGGCGGGGCGCCGCGGCCTGGCAGGCGCACGCGCAGCGGGCCATGGAGTCGGCGGTGTCGGCGGTGCCGGTCTGGGTCATGTCGGTGGACCGGGCGATCGAGCAGTTCGCCGGCGGCGCCCGGTTCGACGTGGTGATCGTCGACGAGGCGTCCCAGGCGGATCTGTTCTCGCTGCCGGTGCTGACGCTCGCCGAACGGGCCGTGGTGGTCGGCGACGATCAGCAGATCGGCCCGCAGCTGGGGTTCGTCGGTTCGGTCTCCGGCCTGATCCGCCGGCATCTGGGCGGGGTGCCGTCGGCCGAGCATTTCGACCCCGAGTCCTCCCTGTACGACCACGCGGTCCGCCGGTCGCCGGAGCGGATCCTGCTGACCGAGCACTTCCGCTGTGTCCCGCAGATCATCGAGTTCTCGTCGCGGAACTACTACGACGGCAAGATCCGGCCGTTGCGGGCGGACCGTCCCGCGCTGCCGCCGATCCAGACGGTGTTCTGCGAGACCGGTGTGCGCAGGCCGCTGCCCGGATTCGGCGACGTGAACGTGGAGGAGGCCGCGGCGCTGGTCGAACGGGTCACCAAGATCGTCGCCGATCCGCGGTACGACGGCCGCACCCTCGGCGTGGTCAGCCTGCTCTCCAGCAGTGGGCAGGCCGCGTACCTGCTGGAGCAGTTGCGTGAGGCGATCGGCGAGGACGAGATCCAGGCGCGCCGGCTGCGGGTCGGTGACGCGTACACGTTCCAGGGCGACGAGCGGGACGTGGTGCTGGTCTCGACCGTGGTGTCGGAGCGGGACCCCCGGATCGCGGCGTTCACCAAGCGGGACTACCACCGGCGGATCAACGTGGCGGCGTCCCGGGCCCGGGACCAGCTCTGGATCTTCCACTCGGTGCGGCCGGGCGCGCTGCTCGCCGATGATGCCCGGGCGCGGCTTCTCGCGTACGCCATCGATCTGCCCTCGGAGGCCGCGGTGGCCGATCCGGCCGTGCACTGCGAGAGCGATTTCGAACGGGATGTGCTGAAGCTTCTGGTCGGCCGGGGTTATCGGCCGATCCCGCAGTTCCGGATCGGGGACTACCGGATCGACTTCGTGCTGAACTCGCCGGACGGGCGGCGCCTGGCGATCGAGTGCGACGGCGGCACCTACCGCGGGCCGGAGCAGTGGGAGAGCGACATGCGGCGCCAGTCCGTGCTGGAGCGGGTGGGGAATTGCGTGTTCGTCCGCATCCGTGGCAGTGTCTTCGCGCGCGAGCCGGAGGTGGCGATGCGTCCGGTCTGGCAACGGATCAGTGAGCTGGAGATCACCACGGTCGACGGCGACTGATTCGTCACGCACCGCGTGATCGTCGTCGCGTTGAGTGCATGTGGACGCCGGGATTCGGGTAGGGAAATGCGGAAGGTTCTACAGCAAGTACACGTAGTGACTGTCTGTCATGGAGTGGGCAAAGCTTTTTCGGTGGAATTGTAGGGTAACGAGGTCATCCATTCGGTTGTTTCGTTCCTCTGGATGGGCGATAATTCCCTGCTCCTGGCCTTGCCTGCGGATTAGTCAAAACTTTGACGCTTGCGTCCACTGTTACTTCGGCCCGGTGACAGGTCGTAATAGGTGAGGGGTCTTGGTGGCTACGGGAACAGCCGTGCGCAAGGGGGGAGGTGGCGGCATATGACGGTGCCCGAAGAACGGGAGCTCTGGACGCCCGCGCCGCCGCACACCCTGCCGGAGCCCCGGCAGCCCGCCGACGACCGGGCCGCGTGGTTCACCTACACCGCGGCCGGTGACCAGATCGTCTGGTCCGCCGCGCTCTCCGCGATGGTCGGCCGCGCCCCCACCGAGAAGGGGATGACCCGCCAGATCCTCGCCCGTCACGTCCACCGTGACGACCACGCCAAGGCCCTCGGCGCCATCACCGAAGCCTGGACCAGTCAGAACACCGTGCAGATCACGGTCCGGCTGATGCGCACCGACGGCGGCTGGTTCGACGTCGACTGCATCCTCGAGCCGATGGCCGGGCCGGACGGCACGGTGCGCGGCATCCGCGGCACGGTCCGCGACGTCTCGGCCCGCGAGCGCGCCCGCCGCGAGTCGGCCCGCCTCACCCGCCGCGGGGAGACCGTCCAGGCCTCGCTCGTCGAGCCGGATCCGGCCACCGGCCTGCTCACCCGGGCGCGGTTCGCCGACGAGATAGACCGCGCGCTGCGCGTCGCCGGGGGCGCGCTCCTGGTGCTCCGGGTCCAGGCCGAAGAAACCGATGGGGTACGCCCGGAGCACAACGCCGATCTGCTGCACCGCATCGCCCGGCTGTTCGAGGAGCAGGTCGCCCCGGAGCACCTGCTCGGGCGGGTCGGCCCCAACGAGATCGCGGTGCTGTTCGCCCGGACCACCTGGCGGTCCGCCCGGGAGCAGGCCCGTGTGCTGGTCGACGGCCTGCGCGGATCGGTCTGCGTCTGGGGCGGCCTGGTGCGTTTCGAACGCGACGCCGAGGCCGGCAGCCACGGTCTGCTGATCGACGCCGAGCAGGCGTGGCGGCAGTCCCGGGAGGCGGAACGCCCGCTGACCCTGGTGGCGCACCCGGTCCCGGTCCGCGACCGGCAGGGCTCCTACCGTTCCCGGGTCGCCGACGCGCTCGGCACCGACCGGTTCACGCTCTACTCGCAGCCGATCCTCGAGTTGCAGAGCAACAAGGTGACCCGGCACGAACTGCTGCTGCGGGTGCTCGACGAGAGCGACGGCCCGCAGTCGCCGATCCAGGTGCTGGACGCCGCGGAACGTCTCGACGCGGTCTTCGACATCGACCTGTGGGTGGTGGAGCGGGCCATGCGCCTCGCCGCCGAGCAGCCCGGCCTGTGCCTGCAGGTGAACCTGTCCGGGCGGTCGGTGGGCGACCCACGGCTGACCACCGAGGTGGAGAAACTGCTGGAGCGCTACCGGGTGGATCCGGCGCAGCTCACCTTCGAGATCACCGAGACCGCGCTGATCGGCAACCTGAGCGAGGCCCGCCGGTTCGCCGACCGGGTCCGTGACCTGGGCTGCGGTCTGGCGCTGGACGACTTCGGCTCCGGCTATGCCTCGTTCCGCTACCTGCGGCTCTTCCCGATCGACCTCGTCAAGATCGACGGGGAGTACGTGGTGGACCTGGTCGACAACCCGCAGGACCAGGTGCTGGTGCGGGCGCTGGTGCAGGTCTGTCAGGCGTACGGGATCCACACGGTCGCCGAGTTCGTGCAGGACGAGGCCACTCTGCGGATGCTGCGGGAGCTGGGCGTCGACTACGTGCAGGGCTACCTCATCGGCCGTCCGGCGCCGGTCCTTCCGGGCCGGTTGCGCAGGAGCTGACCCGGGTAAGGTCCGGGGCATGGAGCACTTCACGATTGCCACTGTCGCTGAGCAGAGCCCCGATTTCCGCCGTGTGCTCTGGACCGGGAAGCACACCCAGCTCGTGATCATGACCGTTCCGCCGGGCGGCGAGATCGGCGAGGAGATCCACGAGGTGGACCAGATCCTCACGTTCGTGAGCGGTGTCGGCAAAGCCGTCGTCGGCGGCCAGACCCGCAAGGTCGAGCAGGGTGACCTGGTGGTGGTGCCCGCCGGAAAGAAGCACAACTTCCTCAACGAGGGCCCGAACCCGCTGGTCCTCTACACGGTTTACGGCCCGCCGGAGCACGCCGACGGCGCGGTGCACAAGACCAAGGAGGAGGCCGACGCGGCCGAGGAGGCGGGCGAGGACGAGCCGCCCACCGCATGAGGAACCCGTAGGCACACGACGCCGGAACCGGCCGAGGCCCCCCAGCCAGCCGGTTCCGGCGTCGTGTCGGGGTGAAAGTCCCCGGACAGCGTACCCGGCTCGGTCAACGTAAGTCGATCGAATCCGGGGCCGATCCGTAACGCCTTGGCGTGGATCTCGGCCGTCCGATCACCACCGTAGTGGTCGATCACCACTAACCTGCCAGCATGGACGAGCCTCGCTGGTTGACCGATGAGCAGCAGCAAGCCTGGCGTCAGGTGGTCGAGGTGCTCGTCCGGGTCCCGGCGGCGATCGAGGCTCAGCTGCAGCGCGACGCCGGTCTGACCCACATGGGCTATCTCGTTCTGATGACCCTCTCCGAGCGTCCCGACCGTCGCCTGGCGATGAGCAAGCTGGCGAGACGGGCCTGCGCCTCCCTGTCCCGGCTCTCCCATGTGGTGGCCCGGCTGGAGGAGAAGGGCTGGGTCCGGAGGGAACGGGACGCCGAAGACGGGCGCGTCCAGATCGCCGTGCTCACCGAGACGGGCTGGGAGAAGGTGGTGGAGTCGGCGCCCGGGCACGCCGAGGCGGTCCAGCAACTGATCTTCGACCGGCTCACCCCGGCGCAGGCCCGCCAGCTCGCGAAGGTCGCCGAGGCGCTGCTGGAGAGCCCGGTCGAGGTGCGATCCCGCCCCGTTTCCCGGTGAGATCTGGAAGGCTGTCCTGATCGGACCGGTCAGGCGGAGGTGTGCGGGACATGAGCCAGCGGGTGCGGGGCGTGATCGCCCGGGAGAAGGGCAAGCCGGTCGAGGTGACCACCATCGTGGTGCCCGACCCAGGACCGGGTGAGGCGGTCGTGAAAGTGCAGGCCTGTGGGGTCTGCCACACCGACCTGCACTATCGCGAGGGCGGGATCAACGACGAGTTCCCGTTCCTGCTCGGTCACGAGGCGGCCGGCGTCGTCGAGGCGGTCGGCGACGGGGTCACCGACGTGGCCCCCGGCGATTTCGTGGTGCTCAACTGGCGTGCCGTCTGCGGTGACTGCCGGGCCTGCCGCCGGGGCAAGCCGTGGTATTGCTTCGCCACCCACAACGCGGCCCAGAGGATGACCCTGGAGGACGGCACCGAGCTGTCCCCGGCCCTGGGCATCGGCGCGTTCGTCGAGAAGACACTGGTGCACGCCGGCCAGTGCACGAAGGTGGACCCGTCGGCCCGCGCCGCCGCGGTCGGCCTGCTCGGCTGCGGCGTGATGGCCGGCATCGGGGCGGCCATCAACACCGGCGGCGTGACCCGCGGCGACTCGGTAGCTGTCATCGGCTGCGGCGGGGTCGGCGACGGCGCGGTCGCCGGGGCCGCACTGGCCGGCGCCACCACGATCATCGCGATCGACACCGACGACCGGAAACTGGAGTGGGCCCGCGGCTTCGGCGCCACCCACACGATCAACGCCCGCGAGGCCGACGTGGTCGAGGCGGTTCGCGCGCTGACCGGCGGTCACGGCGCCGACGTGGTGGTCGAGGCGGTGGGCCGCCCGGAGACGTACCGGCAGGCCTTCTACGCCCGCGACCTGGCCGGGACCGTGGTGCTGGTCGGTGTGCCCACCCCGGAGATGACCATCGAGCTGCCGCTGCTCGACGTCTTCGGCCGCGGCGGCGCCCTCAAGTCCAGCTGGTACGGCGACTGCCTGCCCACCCGCGACTTCCCGATGCTCACCGAGCTCTACCGGCAGGGCCGGCTCGACCTGGACGCCTTCGTGACCGAGGAGATCGCGCTGGACGAGGTCGAGCAGGCCTTCGCGAAGATGCACACCGGCGACGTACTCCGCTCGGTGGTGATCTTCTAGGAGTCTCTGGCGTAGGCCGGCGCGGACCGGTCGGCCAGCAGATCGAGACAGAGGGCGGCGGTCCAGCTGAAGGCGGAGGTGCCGAGGCCACCGCCCTCGTCCGGGTGGAAGTACTCGAAGTGCCCGTTGCGGTGCACCAGTCGAACCAGGCGACGGCGCAGCTGCTCCGCCTCGTCCCGCTGCCCGTGCACCAGCAGGCCCCGGCGCAGCAGCCAGTTCACGTTGATCCAGACCGGGCCGCGCCAGTAGCGCCGGGTGTCGAAGTCCGGCCCGGTCCGGTCGTAGCTGGGCGCCGGCAACCCGAACCGCGCCGACCGCATCTCGGCCAGTGTCCCGTCGACCTGATCCGGCGCCAGGTCGGGCAGCATGAGCGGCAGCAGTCCGGTGACGCAGCGCGCCGGGCTGAGCCGCCCGGTCCGGACGTCGCGCGCGTGGAACGTCCGCGTCCGCGGGTTCCACAGCCGCCGCTCGATGGCCGCCGTGATGCCCGCCGCCCGGTCCCGGTGCCGCCGCGCCTCGGCGGAACGGCCCAGCACCCCGGCGATCTGCGCGAGAGCCAGCTCGGCGGTGCCCAGGACGGCGTTGAAGCCGGGGCACTCGACGACGAACGGATGCCGGTCCGCCAGACCGGTGTCCGAATAGTCCTCGGCCTGGTAGTTCAGCACCAGGCCGACGTACCGGGCGTAATCGGTGTCGGTCGGGCGGTGGGCCGCGTCGGAGACCGTGAGGTCCCGCCGGGGATGCGCGTCCAGCAGACCGAGGTCGGCGGGCACGGCGGCCAGCGACTCGTCCCAGGCCGGGCTGTTGTCCAATCCGGACTCCCACGGGTGCACGATGGACGCCAGCCCGGCGCCACCGACATCCCGGCGGTCGCCCAGATACTCCTGCTGCGCCACCAGCCGTGGGTAGAGCCGGTCCAGCTCGGTCCGGGCCTGCTGGACGGCGTCCGCGCCGTGCGCGGCCGCGTGCCGGTAGACCTCCCAGGCGGCGAGCGCGTGCACCGGCGGCTGGACCAGCCCGGTGCTGCTGCGAGCCGGCCGCCCGGCGTAGGCGGGCACGTTCCAGAACCGGGGACCCGGGAAGTAGGCGTCCTCCGGGGTGTCCGGGTCGAAGGCGATGTGCGGCACCCGGCCGTCCGGCCACTGGGCCGCGAAGAGACTGCGCAGATCCTGCCAGGCCCGCGGCTGGTTCACGTAGGCCAGCCCGATCGCCGCGAACGCGGTGTCCCAGCTCCACTGATGCGGGTACAGCGTCCGCGACGGCACCGTGTGATCACCCACCCAGTTGGCGTCGAGCACCCCCACCGCGGACTTCCACAGCTCGGCGCTCACCTCCGGGATCACCGGCGGGGACGGGGACAGGTCGGGGTGCATCTTGACGAAGGGCCTTTCCGCTGGTCCGCCCGGAGATACCCACTCATCGGCCGGCGCGGGCCGGCCATTACGGAACTGGGCGCACGCATTCTGGCGTCGCCCGTACCGAGGGTCTCGACCGGGGTGGCCCTCTCCTCATCCGGCGCGGATGTGCCGCCACAACCGGCTGCGATGACCGGGCAGATAGGTGGAGTCCAGTCGTTTCGCCACGATTCCCGTCAACCCCTGATCGCGGGCCGCCTCCAGCACGAACTCGCCACCGCCCGCGAAGTACGGCGGCGTCTGCCAGTGGTCGCCGGCCAGAGACAGACCCTCCAGCAGTTCGCGGCGTTCGGCGTACCGAACCACCTCCACCGTGGCGTGCCCCTCCAGCCACAACAGGTCGTACAGCAGCAGGTGCGCGGGTGTGCGATCGGCCGCCCGCCGTGCCGCCGCGGAGTCCTTCGGCGCCTCGCGCCGCGTCAGCAGACCCGGATCGGGCCGGGCGCCGTCGAACGTGACGATCTCACCGTCCAGCACCGCCTCCACCGGTGCGAGCGCCGGGCCCAACGGCCGGATCTCCGGAAACCACGAGGTCACATCGTCGCCGCCGGCTTCCACGAGACGCACTCTCCCCCCGGAGACGTACGCGAGGACGCGGCGCCCGCCCCACGCCATCTCATACCCCCAGTCCTGGTCGTCGGGTGGAAGCCCGCCGGCCGGGGTGGTCGACATCGGTCGCAGGTCCTCGGGCATCGGTTCCCAGCCCGGCTCGGCCGGATCCATCCGGCGGACCATCCAGTCCCGGCCGCCGGTCTGGAAGAACACGTATCGTCCGTTCGTGCGCTCACCGTGGAAGGTGACGCCGATCTCGTCGTCGCGCCACTTGTCCGCCTCGTAGGTGCCCCGGTCGAAGATCGTCATCCGGCCGCCGCCGTACTGTCCCGTCGGGATCTCACCGGCGAAGTCCAGGTACTCCAGCGGATGGTCCTCGGTGTGTTTTGCCAGGTTGTTACGGGCCCGGTCGCGGGGGAGACCGCGCGGCACGGCGAAGGACACCAGCACCCCGTCACGTTCCAGCCGGACGTCCCAGTGCAGGCTGCGGGCGTGGTGCTGCTGGATGACGAAGCGGCGCCGCCCGCTGGGCTCCGGGCGGGACCGGGGCACCGGCTCGGGAGTGCGACGGGCGTCGCGCTTGCGCCGGTACTCGTCGAGGCGGTCCGTCATGTTCGGATTCTCTGCCCTCACGTCCCCTGAAATACACCGGTGTAACTCGATCGGCGGGCGAAACTGTCGTACCCCGGTGGTTTGCTCTCGGCATGCACACGTCGTCGCTACACCGCCTCTACCGCCATCGCCGGGCCGCGGCCCTGGCCCGCGCCGGCCGCGCGTTCGCGGTTCTGGCGGCGGTGGAGGGCCCGGACCGGGCGGACCGGGCAGAGGGCCCGGCCGTTCTGACACCACCCTGTGCACAACCTCAGGTTCTGTGTAAATCGGACTGACGTCGCGCCGAGGGTGTTTCCCGTGCCCGGTTGCTGCCGGTAGTGTTCTGGCTCCGACGCGTATCCATCGACAAGAAGGCGTTGGTGCGATGAGCTTGCGCATCCTCGTGGTGGGCGCCGGTATCGCCGGCCTGGCCGCGGCCCGTGGGTTGCGAGTCGCCGGCTTTCGCCCGGAGGTGGTGGAGGCTCTGCCCGCCACCGTCGTCCCCGGCGCCGGCATCTATCTCCCAGGCAATGCCTCCCGCGCGTTGCGCCTGCTCGGGCTGGACGTTCCGTTACGTCCGCTCGGCGATCTGATCTTCCGCCAGGTCTTCCTCGACCAGCGCGGCCGCCGACTGTTCGAGATGGACGTCGCCGGGCTCTGGGCCGGTGTCGGCGAGTCACGTGCGCTCTCCCGCGCCGACCTCCAGCAGGTGCTGCTCACCGGGGTCGGCGGCGAGGTGCGGTTCGAGACCGAGGTGTGCGACCTCCAGGTCGTGGACGGCGCCGCCAAGGTCGAGTTCTCCAACGGCGGCATCTCCGAGTACGACCTGGTCGTCGGCGCCGACGGCCGGCGCTCGATGATCCGGGACCGGTCCGGCCTGGGCGGGCCGGCCGTGCCGACCGGCCAGATCGTCTACCGGGCCGTGGTCGGCGGCGGCCCACCGCTCACCGACTGGACGGCGGTGCTCGGCCGGCGGTCGCAGTTCGTGGCCATGCCGATGGGCGGGCGCCGGCTCTACTGCTACGCCGACGAGACCGCGCCGGACAGTCCCGATCCCGAGGACCCGGTGGCCCGGCTGCGCGAGCTCTTCGAGGGTTACGCCGGGCCCGTCCCGGCCATCCTCGACAAGATCGAGAAGGTACAGGTCGCCCGGACCGACGAGGTGGTCCTGCCGGCCTGGTCGAAGGGGCCGGTCGTGCTGGTCGGTGACGCGGCGCACGCCACCGCCCCCACCCTGGCCCAGGGCGCCGCGATGTCCTTCGAGGACGGTTACGTGCTGGGGCAGGAGCTGCGATCCGCCGAGGGCGACATCCCCAGGGCCCTCCGGACCTTCGAGTTCCGCCGCCGCCCACGGTGCTCCGACGTGCGCGAACGGACCCGTGAGCGGGACCGCACCCGGGACGTGCCGCCCGCGCTGCGCGATCCGATGCTGCGCCGTCGCGGCGTCCGCATCTTCACTGATCACTATCGGGCGCTGGTGCCCGAGGTCTGACGGAGCGGCCGGCGGTAGTGCTATTTGGTCACCCCGCGAAGGCCGAAAGTAGGTGAGGGACTATTCTGCCACCGGAGTAGGCCCGATCATCGGGATATCCCGAGAGGGACGAACGAGACAACGGAGGCAATTCGTGACGACCGTTGCGCCGTCGCCGATCGCGACCCGACCATATCCGGTGCGGCGGCAGGTCAAGGGTTCGGCGTTTGCTCGGATCCTGCGCACGACGGACGCGAAGCAGATCGGGATCATGTACATGATCACGGCCTTCGTGTTCTTCCTGCTGGGTGGCCTGATGGCCCTGCTGATGCGCGCCGAGCTGGCCCGGCCGGGCATGCAGGTGCTCTCGCCGGAGCAGTTCAACCAGTTGTTCACCATGCACGGCACGATCATGCTGCTGTTCTTCGCGACGCCGATCGTGTTCGCGTTCGGCAACTACGTCGTGCCGATCCAGATCGGCGCGCCGGACGTGTCGTTCCCGCGGCTGAACGCCTTCGCCTACTGGCTGTACCTGTTCGGCGGCCTGATCACCATCGGCGGGTTCCTCACCCCGGGCGGCGCGGCCGACTTCGGCTGGTTCGCCTACACACCGCTGAGCAACTCGCTGCACTCGCCCGGGGTCGGCGGCAACATGTGGGTGGTCGGCCTGGCCATCTCGGGTCTGGGCACGATCCTCGGCTCGGTCAACCTGATCACCACGATCCTGACCCTGCGCGCACCGGGCATGACCATGTTCCGGATGCCGATCATGACGTGGAACATGCTCGTCACCGCGCTGCTCGCGGTCATGGTGTTCCCGTTCCTGGCGGCCGCCCTCTTCGCGCTCGCCGCCGACCGCGTCCTCGGCGCCCACGTCTTCGATGTGGAGACCGGCGGCCCGATGCTCTGGCAGCACCTCTTCTGGTTCTTCGGCCACCCCGAGGTGTACATCATCGCGCTCCCGTTCTTCGGCATCATCACCGAGGTCATCCCGGTGTTCAGCCGCAAGCCGGTCTTCGGCTACAAGGGACTCGTCGCGGCGACCCTGCTGATCGGCGCACTGTCGATGAGCGTGTGGGCGCACCACATGTTCGCCACCGGTCAGGTGCTGCTGCCGTTCTTCTCGTTCCTGAGCTTCCTGATCGCGGTCCCGACCGGCATGAAGTTCTTCGTCTGGATCGGCACCATGTGGCGCGGCCAGATCAGCTTCGAGGCGCCGATGCTCTTCGCGGTCGGCTTCATGGTGACGTTCCTCTTCGGAGGGCTCTCCGGCGTGCTGCTCGCCTCGCCGCCGATCGACTTCCACGTCTCCGACTCGTACTTCGTGATCGCCCACTTCCACTACGTGCTCTTCGGCACCATCGTGTTCGCGGTCTTCTCCGGCATCTATTTCTGGTTCCCGAAGATGTTCGGCCGGATGCTCGACGAACGCCTCGCGAAGATCCACTTCTGGCTCACGATGATCGGCTTCCACGGCACGTTCCTGGTGCAGCACTGGCTCGGCACCAAGGGCATGCCCCGGCGGTACGCCGACTACCTGCCGGAGGACGGCTTCACGTTCCTCAACACGTTCTCCACCGTGGGCTCGTTCATCCTCGGCCTGTCGACCCTGCCGTTCATCTACAACGTGTGGAGGTCCTACAAGGTCGGCAAGGTCGTGAATGCCGACGACCCGTGGGGCCACGGCAACTCGCTCGAGTGGGCCACCTCGAGCCCGCCGCCGCTGCGCAACTTCGACCGCATGCCGCGGATCCGCTCCGAGCGGCCCGCCTTCGATCTGAAGTACCCGGAGCTGGCCGCCGGTCACTCCCTCGCCGGCCCGCCGGAGGGTGGCGCCCGGCCGCTCACCGCCGAGTCCGACGGCGGTGCGACCTACAAGGAAGACGTGAGCACCGACCGCGATCACTGATCGCCCGGCGTCGCGAACGGCCCGCACTCCCCGGAGTGCGGGCCGTTCGCCGTTTCTGCGGCGCTCGTCACAGGGGCCCACCGGGGACCGGTAACGCGTTGGATTTGTGTCGTACCCCCACGGCAGGATGGGCGGCGGAGGTCAGGATCGACATGTTGCTCACGCCTTACCGCGAAACACTCGCACTACCGAAGATCACGTCCCTGCTGGTCGTCGCCACGCTGGCCCGCGTGCCGATCGCCGCCGGGACGGTCGTGCTCACGCTGCACGTCGTCCAGGGCCTCGGCATGAAATACGTGGCGGCCGGCCTGGTCGGCGCCGCGGCGACGATCGGCGGCTCGATCGGGGCACCGATCATCGGGCGGCTCATCGACCGCTGGGGGTTGCGGCCGATCCTGCTCCTCACCACGGTCGCCGAGGTGATCTACTGGCTCGTCGCGCAGGCGCTGCCGTATTCGGTGTTGCTGCCCGTCGCCGCGGTGGGCGGTTTCCTGGCACTGCCCGCCTTCTCGGTGGCCCGGCAGGCGATCGCGGCGCTCACCCCCGAGTCACACCGGCTGCCCGCGTTCGCCCTCGACTCGATGACCACCGAGCTGTCCTTCATGGCCGGGCCCGCGCTCGGCGTGCTGATCGTGACGACCGCCGGCTCGGAAGCCGCGATGATCTCCCTGGCCGTCGGCATCCTGCTGGCCGGTGTCGGCCTGTGGCTGCTCAACCCGCCGGTCCGGGCCGCCCACGAGGCGCCCGTGGCGAGTGGCGAGCGGCCGCCCCGGCGCAGTTGGCTCAAGCCCCGGTTCATCGCCGTCCTGGCAGTCACCATGGCGGCCACCCTGGTGCTCTCCGGCACCGACGTCGCCGTGGTCGCCACGCTCCGCGCCTCCGGCGAGGTCGAGTGGGCCGGCCTGGTCCTCTCCCTGTGGGCCTTCTTCTCCCTGGTCGGCGGATTCCTCTACGGCACCGTCCGACGCGGCCTCCCCACCCTGGTGATCTTCACCCCGATGGCCGTCCTGACCATCCCGGTCGGCCTGGGCGGCGACCACTGGTGGCTGCTGGCCCTCCTCCTGATCCCGGCCGGCGCCCTCTGCGCCCCCACCATCACCGCCAGCTCCGACGCCATCAGCCGGATGATCCCGGCCGCCGCCCGGGGCGAGGCCATGGGCATGCACAACTCGGCCCTGACCGTCGGCGTCGCTCTCGGCGCCCCGCTGGCTGGCCTGGCCATCGACCACCGGGGGCCGGCCTGGGGCTTCATCGCGGTCGGCACGGTCGGCGTCCTGGTCGCGCTCCTGGTCCTGCCCATCGAGTTCCGCCGCCGCAGGCCCCCATCCCAGCCCGCCACCGTCCCGGCGTCGTCCACAGCCTCCGGAAATCTCCCATCCGCCGCCGACCCGGCGTCGTCTGCGGCTTCCGGGGGTTTCGCTCCCGGCGCCGACCCGGCGTCGTCCACAGCCTCCGGAAATCTCCCATCCGCCGCCGACCCGGCGTCGTCTGCGGCTTCCGAGGGTTTCGCTCCCGGCGCCGACCCGGCGTCGTCTGCGGATTTTCCGGCCTCCGCCGGCTCGGCGAGCCCGGCGTCCGTCGCGGCACCCGTCACCTGCTCGGTGCCGGTCGCCGGGCCCGTGCCCGTCCGCGGCGGTCTCCCGGCCGGTCCTGCGTAGGCGGTCCTTCCCCGCTGGGTCCGCGTGGCGCGGCCATTTGCCAGCGGCCACAGGGTTATCCCTTTTGGTAGACATCGTCCTCGCGTTGATGGGCCGCCCAGCGCTGTAGTCGATCTTGTATGGCTGGTCGTGGGTGTTCTCTCGAAGCGTTCGAGTCAGCACCCACGACCAGCCGGGACCGCTCTGGGATCGTCAGGCTGGTCGTGGGTGCTGACTTGACGGTGTCGAGAGGGCACATACGGCCAGCGGGGTCCGCTCTGGGACCGCCGGCTGGCGCTGGGTGATGTCTCACGCTTGTCTCACGCACGTTGAGATAGCGCTGACCCTGCTGGCCGTTTGCTTCTCCCGCACCCTCCCGAGGCCCGGATGCGCCGGACAGCACGCACGGTGGGCGTGCGTGGTTGCTTGCGGGTGTTGTGGCGGTGGCCGGGCGCACGGTTGTGTGTTGTGTGGGTCCGTCGGGCGGGCGGGTGGGGTTTCCGTGATTCGGTACGCACGGTGGGCGTGCGTGGTCACTTGCGGGTGTTGTGGCGGTGGCCGGGGCACACGGTCGGTGCGTTGTGCGCGCCCACCAGGCAGGGCGAGCGATTTGGCCATCTATGTCAGGGCTGACAGCCAGCCGGAGTGGATCACTGGCCGTAGCGGACACTCCCGCTGGGCAAGATCGGGGGCCGCGAAGGGTCGGGGCGGGTGGTCAGCGGGCGGCCAGGCGGAGGAGGACCGGACCCTGATCGGGGCCGTACTTGGCGGCGTAGAGGGCGTCCACCCGGTCGCGGGTCTCCGGGGTGGCGGCGGCCAGGACGTAGCGAGCCGGGCCGTTGGAGGTCGTGTCGGCTTCGTGGTCGGGATGGAAGGCCTCCTGGAGGGCCGCCGGGTTGACGTTGACCCAGTGTTCGCCGTCGTGGAGGACGTATTTGAGGGCGTGTTCGGTCGTGGTGTCGTGGACCTTGAGGCGCAGGCGCATCCGGTAGTGGTCGGCGATGCTCTGGAGGCCGGAGCCGTTCCAGCGGTTGTCGAAGGCTTCCAGGGCCAGTTCGCCCAGGTCGCCACGGACGCGTACCTCGCGCTGGGAGCTCTCGCTCACCCGGCGGTCGCGGAAGATGCCGTACGTCAGCCAGTCGTCGACCCGGTAGAAGGCGTGCGCCGGGCCGTTGGGGCTGATCCGGACCTCGAAGCGGGCGCGGTGCCGGTCCGGGAGGGCGGCGCACAACTCGTCGAGAAGGGCGATGTTCTGCCGGATCGCCGCGATCGCGTCGGTCGGGGTCACCTGCCGGGCGCGGACCGCCGCGTCGGGTGACGACGGGTCGGTGAGCATGATCCGGAAGCGGACCTGCCGGTCGAGGGCCGCGTGGACCGTCTCGGTGAACCGGGACAGGTAGGGCGGCTCCAGCAGTCCGGTCCAGTGTTTCCACAGGTCCACCTGCTCGTCGGCGCGCTCGATGCGGCGGATCACTTCCCAGTAATTGAGACGGTTGCGCCAGCGGACCGAGTTGCGGCTCAGGTAGAGGATGAGTGGCTGGAGCACGAGGACGGCGAGGGTCAAATCGAGCAGGTTGGCGCCGACGCTGATCCGCAGTTCGGTGGCGAAGCCGTCGACGTGGCGCACCGGGTAGAGCAGCACGAACGCGGCCACGAGCAGGAGCAGGCCGATTCCGCCGTACAGGTATGAGAGCCGGTACCGGCTGCCCCGTCGCAACATTCGCCCATGGTATCGACGTGGGCCTATCGTGCCGGTCGGCTGAAGTCGAGCCGGAACTGGGCGTCGTCCCGCGCCGGGGCGGGATCGCGGCGGCGCGGCGCCACGCGGCTACGGTGGCTGGGCGAGGTCGCCGGGCACCACCCTCGCTCGCGTGAAGCTGGGCGGCGACTGGTGCGGGCCCGCCTAACCCTGCTACGGCGGTTGGTGGCTTCCAGCGTTTTGACTCGACAGGTGAGATCGATCCATCCGTACGATGATTGTCTGGGTCAAAGTGTTGATCTACGGTTCGCGCGTGACTCAGGGACGCGTGGTAGGTGGCCACTTGGCGGGCGCCGGTGTTGACTCCGGCCAAGGCGGACTAATCGTCCCGCACCCGTACAACCCCTTCAAGCGGTACAAGCTCAACCCAGAGACCGTGCTTGAGTGGGAGGAACTTCCGGGCAAGGAAGGCGTCCTCGGCGCCATGGGCCGGGCTGCCGCTACGGTTGCTTTGCCCGGGAGGATCGGCGAGGCTGTGGGTGCAAGCCTCGGAGCTGCCATGAAGCCCCCGCGCGTTGTCCGCCTGAACTGGGCCGACGGCAACCAGTCCGTTCTTGAGTTGCCGGAGAAGCTGTTCACGGTCTTCTCCGTATTGCTCCAGGGCCGGCAGGTCGTCACCGAGGCCGCCACGCGGGCCGAGCCTCCGGAGCAGCCCGGCGTGACCGAGAAAATCTTGGACCTCGCCTCCTCGGTGATCCAGCGAGGCGCGCAGGGGACGCCAGCCGTGGCTGCGGCTCAGCCAGATGTCGTTGGGCAGATCGAGAAGCTTGCCTCGCTGCGCGACGCCGGCATCCTCACGGACGAGGAGTTCGCGGCGAAGAAGGCTGAGCTGCTCAAGCGCCTCTGACATTCGGGTGGGCCCGTCTTCGTTCCGATCACTGCATTTGCCCGGACTGCTCAGGGTGGTGATCCGCCGTAGCGGTACTGAGAGGAACCGCGCGGCCGCGCACGTTCCGAGGACCACAAGACGGTGTACGCCTCAGCCGCGGTCGAACTCCCGGTACATGACGTGCAGGCCGACCGGGCCGTGGGCCGGGTGCCGGAACGACCGGGGGACGGTGCCGACGATCTGGAAGCCCTCCCGCTCGTACATCGTGACGGCGGCCGAGTTGGTCTCGACCACGGCGTTGAACTGCATGCTCGCGAACCCCTGCCGCCGGGCCCAGTCAAGGGCGAAGCGGCACAGCGCCGTCCCCACGCCGTGTCCACGGGACCCGGCCGCGACCATGAAGCTGGCGGTGGACACGTGTGATCCCGGTCCGGGCCGGTTGGCGCCCATCTTGGCGGTGCCTGCCACGGCGCCGTCGAGGACGGCCACCACGGTGAGGCCCGGCGGCCGCTCGATCCACATGCCGCGGGCCACGGTCTCGCTCATGGCCGGGTCGTACGGGAACGTCTCCTCGGCCCGGATCACGTCCTCGATGATCGGCCACACCGCGGGCCAGTCGGTTTCGGTGAGCGGGCGGATGTCAGGCGTCAACGCCGTCCCCGATTCTCGGCCACTCCGCGGGCCAGTCGGCTGCCGGTGAGTGGGCGGATGTCAGGCGTCGACGACGGGCTTGCCGGTCATGGCGATCGAGGCGGCGCGGAACTGGTCGAGGGCGGCGTCGGTCGTGCCGCGGGCCACCCCGGCGGTGAGTTCCAGCAGCACGGTGGTGGCGAAGCCCTCCGCCGCGGCGTCGAGCGCGGTCGCCCGTACGCAATGGTCTGTCGCGATGCCCACGACCTCGACCTCGGTGACTCCCCGGCCCCGCAGCCAGCCGGCGAGGGTTTCGCCGTCGGCGGTCTGCCCCTCGAAGCCGGAGTAGGCCGCCTGGTGGGCGCCCTTGTGGAAGACCGCCTCGATCCGGTCGGTGACCAGCTCGGGGTGGAACTCGGAGCCGTGGGTGCCGACCACGCAGTGTGCCGGCCAGGTGTCGACGAAGTCGGGGTGGTCGCTGAAGTGGGCGCCCGGGTCGACGTGGTAGTCCTTGGTGGCGACCACGTGGTCCCACCGGTCGCCGGCCTTTTCGAGTACCAGTGAGATGCCCTTGGCGACCGCGGCGCCGCCGCCGACCGCGAGCGAGCCGCCTTCGCAGAAGTCGTTCTGCACGTCCACGATGATCAATGCGCGTGACATGGTTGCCCCCTAGGCGGTGGGAACGATGACGACCGGGATCGCGGGGTCGCCCGCGGACAGTTTGAGGCCCTCCCACGGGATGGAGATCAGGTTCTGCCGGAGGTGGTCGCGGGACTCCTGGAGGGTGGGCGCGTCGAGCACCTCGCCGTCGGCGACCCAGGTGCGTTGCAGCAGCCGGTCGTTGGGCTGGTGGTCGGGCACCCCCTGGGAGAAGACGATCTCCTCGGTGGCGGTGCCGGTGGGCTTGTGCCGGCGGATCGCGGTCTTGCGGCCGCCGACGGTCGCCTTGTTCTCGGAGCGTTTGACGACCGGGCGGCCCTCGACCTCGACCAGCTTGTAGACCAGGCCGGCGGTGGGCGCTCCGGAGCCGGTGACCACCGCGGTGCCGGCGCCGTACATGTCGACTGGCTCGGCGGCGAGGGTGGCGATCGAGTACTCGTCCATGTCGCCGGAGACGATGATCTTGGTCTCGGTGGCGCCGAGCGAGTCGAGCAGCTCCCGGGACTGCTGGGCCAGAACGGACAGGTCACCCGAGTCGATGCGGATGGCCCGCAGATCCGGCCCGGCGATCGCGATCGCGTTCCGGATGCCCTGGCTGATGTCGTACGTGTCGACGAGCAACGTCGTGTTCTTGCCCAGCGCGGCCACCTGTGACCCGAACGCGGCCGGCTCGTCGTCGTGCAGCAGCGTGAACGCGTGCGCCGAGGTGCCGGTGGTGGGTATCCGGTAGGCCCGGCCGGCCGCGAGGTTGGAGGTGGACGCGAACCCGGCCAGGTAGGCGGCGCGGGCGGCGGCCACCGCGGCGTGCTCGTGGGTGCGCCGCGACCCCATCTCGATGATCGGGCGCCCGCGGGCCGCGGTGACCATCCGGGCCGCGGCGGCCGCGATGGCGCTGTCGTGGTTGAGCACCGAGAGGATGAGGGTCTCCAGCACCACACACTCGGCGAAGCTGCCGGAAACGGTCAGGATCGGGGAGCCGGGGAAGAACAGCTCGCCCTCCGCGTACCCCTCGATCTCGCCTTTGAAGTGGTATTCCGAGAGCCATTTCGCGCTGGCCTCGTCGACGATTCCGGCGGAGCGCAGGAAATCGATCTCGGCGGGGTCGAAGCGGAAGTCGCGGATCATCTCGATCAGCCGGCCGGTGCCCGCGACCACGCCGTAGCGGCGGCCGGTGGGCAGCCTGCGGGCGAACACCTCGAAGACGCAGTGGCGGTCGGCGGTGCCGTCCCGCAGCGCGGCGCTGACCATGGTCAGCTCGTAGTGATCGGTCATCAGGGCCGGCGTGATGCTCTCCACGGTCACCACCCTATTGCGCTACCGGCCCGGGCGTCTCCCGTGGGGCTCGACGCGGCTGTTGACCTGCGGTTCGATGCTCCGGTTCACCGGTTCGCCGAATCCGGTGGCAACATGGGGGCATGGCGTTGCCTCAGGTTGCTCCCGTCGAGACGCCGGAGATCGAGGAAGTACCGGCCGAGGACCGGCCGTGGGTGACCATCGTCTGGGACGACCCGGTCAACCTCATGTCATATGTGACCTGGGTCTTCCAGAAGCTCTTCGGATACAGCAAGGAAAAGGCCGAGAGGCTGATGATGGACGTGCACACGAAAGGCAAGGCGGTGGTCTCGACAGGTGCGCGTGAGCGCATGGAGATGGACGCCAACCAACTGCACGGATACGGTCTCTGGGCCACGGTCGACCGAAGTTGACCGTTCGGCGGTCCCGACAAACGGGTGGGGAAGAAGATGTTCCGACGCAGCGGTGGCCATTGTGTCGCCACGTTCGCGCACGACGAGGTGCGGGTCCTGCGGAAGGTGGCCGCCGAGGTGGTCGGCCTGCTGACCGACGGGATGGATCACACCGATCCGGTGGTGTCCCGCCTCTTCCCGGACATCTATCCCGACCGCCCGGAGGACTCGCAGGAGTTCCGCCTCTACACCGAGGGCGATCTCAAGACCAGCAAGATCGACCAGGCCGGCGCGATCCTCGCGGCTCTGCCCGACGAGGGTGAGGGCGAGGTCCGGCTGGACGGTGAGGCTGCCGAGGCCTGGCTGCGGGCGATCAACGACGCCCGCCTGGCCATGGGCACGCGGCTGGAGATCCAGGCCGACACCGATCTCGGCGAGGAGCTCGACAACGCGGTCCTGGAGGATCCCGGCTCCAGCCGGGTGTTTCAGCTGTCGGTGTACGCCTACCTCGGCTATCTCCAGGAATCGCTGCTGAACGCGCTTCCGGGGATCAAGTGAGTGTGTGAACCGCCACGCTGGGGCACGGGAAATCTCACGGTAGTGTGAACTGCGTGCTGACCATCGACCGAACGATCATCGACGCGATCGTCGCCCACGCCCGCCGGGACCACCCGGACGAGGCCTGTGGCGTCATCGCGGGCGCGATCGGCAGTGACGTGCCCACCCGGCACATCCCGATGGACAACGCCGCGCGGTCGATGACGTTCTACGAGTTCGACTCGATGGAGCACCTGCGGGTGTGGCGCGAGATGGACGACCGCGACGAGGAGCCGGTGGTCATCTACCACTCGCACACCGCGACGGAGGCTTTCCCGTCGCGGACCGACATCTCGTTCGCCGGCGAGCCGAACGCGCATTATCTCCTGGTTTCGACCCGCGAGCCGGATTCCGAGGAGATCCGCTCGTTCCGTATCGTGGACGGTGTGGTGACCGAGGAAGAGGTCAACATCGTGGATGCGACGGTGAAGGCGTGATTTCCACAGCTGTGCAGTCGTACATGTTCGGGCAAAGCCCGGCGTCGGTCTTCTACGAGTGTCGCTGCCGGTAAGGCGACCCGACCGACCCGTTCCGCCCGACCAGTTCGACTTCTCTAGGAGATTCCAGCCATGGCTATCGAAGTTCGCGTCCCCACCATCCTGCGCAGCTACACCGGCGGCGCCAAGATCGTCGAGGGTGCCGGTGACACCCTCGTCGAGCTGATCGACGACCTGGACGCCAAGCACAGCGGCCTCAAGGGCCGGCTGATCACCGCCGAGGGCGGCCTGCACCGGTTCGTGAACATCTACGTCAACGACGAGGACGTCCGCTTCCTCGGCGCGCTCGACGCGAAGCTCAAGGACGGCGACTCGATCACCATCCTCCCGGCCGTCGCCGGTGGCGCGCTCGGCTTCGCCGCGGCCGCCGCCCTGCTGGGCAAGTAACCGGAGCCTCACGTATGGCTCGCTACGAGAGCCTGCTGGACGCGTGCGGGGGCACGCCGCTCGTCGGCCTGCCCCGCCTCTCCCCGGCGGTGTCCTCAGGGGCGCCGCCGGTGCGTCTCTGGGCCAAGCTGGAGGACCGCAACCCGACCGGCAGCATCAAGGACCGTGCCGCGCTCTTCATGGTGCGTGAGGCCGAGGAGTCCGGGCATCTGCGCCCCGGCGACACCATCCTGGAGCCGACCAGCGGCAACACCGGCATCGCCCTGGCCATGGTGGCGAAGCTGCGGGGTTACCGGCTGGTCTGCGTGATGCCGGAGAACGTGTCGGCCGAGCGGACCCAACTGCTCCGGATGTATGGCGCGGAGATCATCTTCTCGCCGGCCGCGGGTGGCTCCAACCAGGCCGTGGCGACCGCCAAGCAGATCGCCGCCGAGCACCCGGACTGGAAGATGCTGTTCCAGTACGGCAACCCGGCGAACGCTCGCGCCCACTACGAGACCACCGGCCCCGAGTTGCTGCACGACCTGCCCACGATCACGCATTTCGTGGCCGGCCTGGGCACCACCGGCACCCTGATGGGCACCGGCCGGTTCCTCAAGGAGAAGGTCGAGGGCGTTCAGATCATCGCGGCCGAGCCACGGTACGGCGAGCTGGTCTACGGGCTGCGCAACATCGACGAGGGCTACGTCCCCGAGCTGTACGACGCCTCGGTGCTGACCCGCCGTTTCTCGGTCGGCACCCGGGACGCGGTCCTGCGTACCCGGCAGTTGATCGAGGTGGAGGGGATCTTCGCGGGCTTCTCCACCGGCGCGGTGCTGCACGCGGCGCTGGCCGTGGCGCATGAGGCGGTTCGCGAGGGCAGGCGGGCCGACGTCGCCTTCGTGGTGCCGGACGCCGGCTGGAAATACCTGTCGACCGGGGCGTACGGCGGCACGCTGAACGAGGCCGAGGAGGCCCTCGAGGGTCAGCTGTGGGCGTGACCTCTCAGTAGGACAGCGCCACGATCACGTCGGCCAGCATCAGCGGGGCCGCGGCGAGCAGCAGGATCCAGGGCAGTGCGCGCTGGTGGATGGCGAGGAAGGCGGCCACCACCGGCGCGACGCTCAGCATGGTGAGCACGGCCAGCGTCGGCAGGTACCAGGCCGGCGCCCCGCCGAAGACGGCGATCACGGCGTAGAGGCCGACGCCGACTCCGCAGATCCCGAGCGCGGTGCCGTAGAGCGCGACCGCGAAGAGCCGGGCGGCGCCGGGCGGCGGATCCTCCGGGGCCGGGAAGCGGAAGACGGCCGGCTCCTCCGGCCACGGCCGCAGGGGTGCCGTCGGCGGCACCATGACGCGGGTGGTACGGGACTGCTCCAGCGCGGTCATACCGCCTCCGTCCGACGACCTTCTTCGGCGTTCACACTGAGCAACGCCGGGAGATCACCGGACGTGACGGTGCAAAGGTGATGAGCCTGGTCGAAGGCGCTGTGACGTGCGTTGTCGATTTAGCGACAAATCGATCAGTTGTTAACGCGCGGCGCTGGTCGGGGCGTACGCTTCGCACCGTGATTGACTGGTCTGACAAGTCCGGCGCGGACCGGTCGGTGCGGGCGTGGACGGCGATTACGGAGCCGACCCGGTGTGAACCCGAGGGACCCGGATGCGACTGACCGTTCTCGGTTGTGCCGGCAGTTTCCCCGGCCCCGAGTCGGCGTGTTCGGCCTATCTCGTCGAGGCCGAAGGGTTCCGGCTCCTGATCGACTTCGGTTCGGGTGCGCTCTCCGCCCTCCAGCGGTATTCCGACATGCGGCGCATCGACGCCATTCTCCTCACCCACCTGCACTGCGATCACATGCTCGACGCGTGCACCTACGTGGTGGTGCGCCGCTACGATCCGGCCGGCCCGCTGCCTGCCCTGCCGGTGTATGCGCCGATGGGCGCCGCCGAGCGGATCGCCGCCGCCTACAGCACCGAGGGCGAGCCGGTCGACGACGTCTACACCTTCTACGGCCTCCAGCCGGGCACCTTCCCGATCGGGCCCCTCACGGTCACCGTCGACCGGGTCAATCACCCCATCGAGACGTACGGGGTCCGCGTCGAGCACAACGGCCGGGTCCTGGCCTACTCGGCGGACACCGCGCCCTGCGAGCCGCTGCTGCGCCTGGCCGCCGGCGCCGACCTGTTCCTCTGCGAGGCCAGTTATCAGGACGGCGTGACCAACCCGCCTGACCTGCACCTGACCGGCGGCGAAGCGGGTGAGGCAGCGACCAAGGCCGATGTCGGCAAGCTCCTGTTGACGCATCTGGTCCCGGCGTGGGCGAGCGAGGCCTCTATTGTGGAAGCGGCGACGGCGGCCTATGCGGGACCGGTCGAAGTCGTTCGTCCCGGCGCCAGATACGATCTCTAGGCCGGAACGGGGGGTAAGGACCGGAGAGCACGTGACCTTGGAGTTGTTGCATGCGCATCGTTCGCCTGGCCAACTTCGTCACGGTACACACCGGCGGTCTGCGGACGTCTCTGCGACAGTTGGGCCGCGGCTACCAGGCCGCCGGGCATGAGGCCGTCCTCCTCATCCCGGGACGCCGTTACTCCGACCGGATGACCAAGCAGGGCCGCGTCATCACGCTGCCCAGCGCCCCGCTGCCCCGCACCGGCGGCTACCGCGTCCTGGCCGGCCGTCGTGAGCTGGTCAAACTCCTGGACAGCCTGGAGCCCGACCGGATCGAGGTCTCCGACCGCACCACCCTCCGCTGGACCGGCGACTGGGCCCGCCAGCGCGGCGTCCGGTCGATGATGGTGTCCCACGAGAGCCTGGCCGGTCTGCTCGGCGTCTGGGGCATGCCGAAACGCGACACCCTCGCCGACCGGCTCAACCGGCGCACCGCCGAGGCGTTCGACACGATCGTCTGCACCACCTCGTTCGCCGCCGCCGAGTTCCGCCGCCTCGACGTGCCGAACCTGGTGGAGGTGCCGCTCGGCGTCGACCTCAAACTGTTCCACCCCAGCAAGATGGATGTCGGGGTGCGGTCCCGCTACGCCCGGCCGGACGAGCTGCTGCTGGTCTACTGCAGCCGGCTGTCCGCGGCGAAACGACCCGAGCTGGCCGTCGACACGGTGGCCTCGCTGCGCAACGGCAAGGTGCCGGCGGTGCTGGTGATCGCCGGGGACGGGACACGGCGGACCGCTCTGGCGTACCGGGCGGCCCGGCTGCCTGTTCGGTTCGCCGGCCACATCTCCGAGCGTGCGGCCGTGGCCGCCCTGCTGGCCAGCGCCGACGTGGCGCTGTCACCCGGCCCGGTGGAGACGTTCGGCCTGGCCGCGCTCGAGGCGATGGCCTGCGGCACACCGGTGGTGGTGAACGAGCAGAGCGCCCTGCCCGAGGTGGTCGGCGGCGGCGGGATCGCGGTCCCGGGCACCGCCGAGGCGTTCTCCGACGCGGTCAGCCGGCTGATGGAGCGCCCCCGGATCGAGCGCCGCGGCGACGCCCGCGAACAGGCCGAACGGTACGGCTGGCCCAAAGCGGTCGCCGGGTTCCTGCGGGCGCACGAGGTGACACCCGTACCGGCGCCCGTACCGGTGGCGGCGCCGGCGCTGATCCGGCCCGCGGTGCCGTCCCTGGGGTACCTTCCGTCGCCCCGGCGCGCCGTGGCCACCCGGGAGTCCGGGGCGGACGAAGCCGGCGCGGCCCGCTACGCATAGGGTTGGGGGCATGGCGCGACCCGACGGCCGAGCGGCCGATCAGCTGCGGCCGGTGACCCTGTCCCGGCGATGGAGCATCCACCCCGAAGGTTCGGTGCTGGTGGAGTTCGGCAACACCCGGGTGCTGTGCACCGCGAGCGTCACCGAGGGGGTGCCCCGCTGGCGCAAGGGCTCCGGGCTCGGCTGGGTGACCGCGGAGTACGCGATGTTGCCCCGGGCCACGAACACCCGCGGCGACCGGGAGAGCGTCAAGGGCAAGGTCGGTGGGCGTACCCAGGAGATCTCCCGCCTGATCGGGCGCAGCCTGCGGGCCTGCATCGACCTGAAAGCGCTGGGGGAGAACTCGATCGTTCTCGACTGTGACGTGCTCCAGGCCGACGGCGGCACCCGCACCGCCGCGATCACCGGCGCCTACGTGGCGCTGCACGACGCCGTCTCCTGGCTGGCCGACCGCAAGGCGCTGGCCGGGAAGATCGAGAAGGTGCTGCACACCTCGATCCAGGCGGTCAGCGTCGGCATCATCGACGGCGAGGCCCGGCTGGATCTGAACTACGACGAGGACGTCACCGCCGAGGTCGACATGAACGTGGTGTGCACCGGCACGGGCGACTTCGTCGAGGTGCAGGGAACGGGGGAGAACGGCGTGTTCCGCAGGGCCCAGTTGGACGCGATGCTCGACCTCGGCGTGCTGGGGTGCGCCGAGCTGGCCGCCGCGCAGCAGAAGGCGCTCGCATGAGCGGCCGGAGGGAGTTCATCATCGAGCTTGGCGGAGTGCCGGCATGAGCGGCGCCCGGTTGCTTCTGGCCACCGCGAACAAGAAGAAGCTCGTCGAGTTGCAGCGCATCCTCGACGCGGCCCTCGGCGTGGCGCAGATCGAGCTGGTCGGCCTCGGTGACTTCCCGGGCTACCCGGACGTGCCGGAGACCGGCCTCACCTTCGGCGAGAACGCGCTGATCAAGGCCCGGGAGGGCGCGAAACGCACCGGGCTGGCCACCGTCGCCGACGACTCCGGCCTGGCGGTGACCGCGCTCAACGGCATGCCCGGCGTGTTCAGCGCCCGCTGGTCCGGCGGGCACGGCGACGACCGGGCCAACCTGGACCTGGTGCTGGCCCAGATCAGCGACGTGGCCGACGAGAACCGGGGCGCCGCTTTCGTGTGCGCGGCGGCCCTGGTGCTGCCGAACGGGCGCGAGCACCTGGTCGAGGGCCGGCAGGCCGGCCGGCTGCTGCGCTCTCCGCGCGGCGACGGCGGCTTCGGCTACGACCCGATCTTCGTGGGCGACGGCAAGGACCGGACGAACGCCGAGCTCAGCCCGGCCGAGAAGGACGCCATCAGCCACCGCGGCAAGGCGTTCCGCGAGCTCTCCAAGGTGATCGCCAAGGAACTGCCCCGCTAGAACCGTGTTGGTTTCGGGTTCGCATCGCACCCGAAATCCCCACGGGCGGTGTGTTGGGTTCGGGTTCGCCTCGCACCCGAAATCCCCACGGGCGGTGTGTTGGTTTCGGGTTCGCCTCGCACCCGAAATCCCCACGGGCGGCGTGTTGGGTTCGGGTGCGCGCCGCACCCGGAATCCCCACGGGCGGTGTGTTGGGTTCGGGTTCGCCTCGCACCCGAAACCAACACGGTGGGGTTCAGTCGAGCCGGCCCACCGTCGCCTCGATCTCCGCGCGCAGCGCCGGCCCGGCCACCACCGTGCGGGCCTGCTCCAGGACCGGGGCCAGGAACACGTCCGGTCCGGGCGTCCCGGCGAACGGCCGCACCGCGGTCACCGCCGCCCGCCCGGCCGGGGACGGCGTCAGCGGCTCCCGCAACTGCAGGCCACGGACCGCGGACAGCAACTCCACGGCGAGCAGGCTGGTCAGGTTGTCCAGTACGGTCCGCAGCTTCTTGGCCGCCGACCAGCCCATCGACACGTGGTCCTCCTGCATGCCGCTGGTCGGCAGCGAGTCCACCGACGCCGGCGCGGCGAGACGGCGGTTCTCCGCCACGATTCCGGCCGCCGTGTACTGGGCGATCATCAGACCGGAGTTGACGCCCGCGTCCGGCGACAGGAACGGCGGCAGGTCACGGGAGCGGGTCACGTCGAGCAGCCGGTCCACCCGGCGTTCGGCGATCGCCCCCACTTCGGCGGCCGCGATGGCCAGATAGTCGGCGGCGAACCCGAGCGGCGCCCCGTGGAAGTTGCCGGTCGACTCGACCCGCCCGTCCGGCAGTACCACCGGGTTGTCCACCACCGAAACCAGCTCCCGCCCGCAGGTGGTGACGACGAAGTCGAGGGTGTCCCGTGCCGCGCCGGCCACCTGCGGGGCACACCGCATCGAGTACGCGTCCTGTACGGCGTGCGCCAGGTCGTCCCGGTGCGAGTCCATGATCGCCGAACCCTGCAGCAGCCGGTGGATGTTCGCGGCCGACGCGGCCTGCCCGGGATGCGGCCGGATCTCGTGCAACTCGGGCAGGAACGGCCGGTCCGAGCCGAGCATCGCCTCGATGGCCAGCGCCGCCGTCACGTCCGCCATGGTGAACAGGTGGCGGGCGTCGGCGATCGCCAGCAGCAGCATGCCGAGCATGCCGTCGGTGCCGTTGATCAGCGCCAGGCCCTCCTTGGCGGCCAGATCGAGCGGCTGCAGCCCGGCGGCGCGCAGCGCCTCCGACCCGGCGACCCGGGAACCGTCCTTGCCGACCACCCAGCCCTCGCCGAGCAGCACCAGCGCACAGTGCGCGAGCGGCGCCAGATCACCGGAGGCGCCGAGCGAACCGTGCTCCGGCACCCACGGCGTGATGTCGTGGTTCAGCAGATCCACGAGACCCTGGGCGAGCACCGGCCGGACCCCGGAACGGCCCAGCGCCAGCGAACGCACCCGCAACAACATCATGGCGCGCACCACCTCACGCGGCATCGGCGCGCCGATCCCGGCGGCGTGCGAACGGATCAGCGCGTGTTGCAGCTCGGCCCGGCGGGACGGGTCGATCGACGTGCTGGCGAGCGCGCCGAACCCGGTCGACACGCCGTAGACGGGCCGTCCGGACGCCTCGATGCCGTCGACGATGGCCCGGCTCGCGGCCATCGCCGCGATCGCCTCAGGGGAGATCTCGACCCGGGTGTCGGTGCGGGCCACGGCCACGACGTCGGCGGCCGAGACCCCGGTTGACTGAACGGTCACGATCATCGGAAACCTCCGTGGAACCCCCGGATTCGTCCGTGGGGTGGCGTTAATGCGGCACTCCGTTGCGCAGAACGGCTCGGATCAGGGGGACACCCGGCCGGTAGGCCAGGTGCAGGTGCGAGGGGGCGTCCAGGACGATCAGGTCGGCGCGGGCGCCGATCGAGACCCGGCCCAGGTCGGCGCGGCGCAGGGCGGTCGCGCCACCCACGGTCGCCGCCGCGACCGCTTCGCTCGGTGTCAACCGCATCTCCCGTACGGCGAGGGCGATGCAGAACGGCATGGACGACGTGTACGACGAACCCGGGTTGCAGTCGGTGGCCAGTGCGACCGTGGCACCGGCGTCCAGCAGCCGGCGCGCGTCCGGATACCGCGACCGGGTGGAGAACTCCGCCCCCGGCAGCAGCGTGGCCACCGTGTCCGAGGAGGCGAGCGCATCCACGTCGGCGCCGTCCAGATGGGTGCAGTGGTCGGCGCTGGCCGCCCCCAGCTCCACCGCCAGCCGCACCCCCGGCCCGGGGCCCAGCTGGTTGGCGTGCAGCCGCAGACCCAGGCCGCGCTTCGCTCCGGCCTCCAGGATCGCGCGGGCCTGATCAGCGTCGAAGGCGCCGCGCTCACAGAACACGTCGACCCATTTCGCGTACGGGGAAGCCGCCGCCAACATGTCCCCGCACACCAGATCCACATAGTCGCCGGGGCGGTCCGCGTACTCGGCCGGCACCACGTGCGCGCCGAGGAACGTGGTCTCCTCGACGATCTCGGCGGCCACCCGAAGGGATCGTTCCTCGTCGGCGACGCTCAGCCCGTACCCCGATTTGATCTCGATCGTGGTGGTGCCCTGCCGCAGCGCCTCGCCCACCAGGCGCCGCGCGTTGCGGCGCAGCTCGTCGTCGCTCGCGGCGCGGGTGGCGGCGACCGTGGTCCGGATGCCGCCGCCGGTGTACGCCGCCCCGGCCATCCGCGCCCCGAACTCGGCCGCCCGGTCACCCGCGAAGATCAGGTGCGCGTGGCTGTCGACGAACCCGGGCAGCACGGCCGCCCCGTCCGCGTCCAGCACCGAGTCGGCGGCCGGAGCGGTCGACGCGGGCCCGATCCAGGCGATCCGGTCGTCCTCCACCACCACGGCGACGTCGTGCACGATCCCCAGCCCGGGATCGTTGGTGAACAGCTCACCGATATTCGTGACCAGAAGGCTCATGAAAGCACCTTCGCGAGTTCGCGGGGCACGTCGACCAGGGTGTGGCGGCCCTCGGAGACGATCCGGCGGCCACCCGAGATGACGTGCGTGACGTCGGCCGCGGTGGCCGCGAAGATCGCCTGATCGGGCCGGGAGCCCACGGTCCGCACACTGTCCAGGCCGACCGCCACCAGGTCGGCCCGCTGCCCGGGCGCGATCGTCCCGGCGTCGTCCCAGCCCAGCGCCGCGTGCCGGGCCGCCGCGGCGACCAGCTCGGCGGCCGGGAAGTGCCCGCGGCTCTCCGAGGACAACCGCTCGTTCATCTCCAGCCCACGGATCTCCTCGAACGGGTCGATCACCGCATTGCTGTCGCTGCCCAGGCTCAACGGCACGCCCGCGTCGGCGAGCGCCCGGGCCGGGCCGATGCCGTCGGCCAGATCCCGTTCGGTGGTCGGGCACAGGCACACCCCGGCACCCCGGTCGGCGAGCAGTTCGACGTCACCGTCGGTCAGATGGGTGGCGTGCACCGCGGTGGTGCCCGGTCCGAGGACGCCGTGCCGATCCAGCAGCTCGGTCGGGGTGCACCCGTGCACGGCCCGGCACTGCTCGTTCTCGGCCCGCTGTTCGGAGAGGTGCACGTGCAACGGGGCACGCCCGGCCAGCAGGGCCAGCTGGTCGGCGGGCACCGCGCGTACCGAATGGATCGCCGCACCGATCCGGGCGTGCGGCGCGGCGGAGAGCCCGGCCACCCGCTCGGCCCAGCTCTCCGCGTCGCCGTCACCGAACCGCTCCTGCACGCCCCGCAACGGCGCCCCGTCGACCCGCGACGTCAGGTACAGCGTGTCCAGCAGGGTGATCCGGATGCCGGCCTCCTCGGCGGCCCGGATCAGGGCCACGCCCATCGCGTTCGGATCGGTGTAGCGGGCTCCGCCCGGCGCGTGATGCAGGTAGTGGAACTCGCCCACGCAGGTGATCCCGGCCAGCGCCATCTCGGCGTAGACGGCCCGCGCCAGCGCCAGACAGCCGTCCGGGTCGAGGGCGCCGGCGACCGCGTACATCTGCTCGCGCCACGTCCAGAAACTGCCACACCCGCTGTGCGTACGCCCGCGCAGAACCCGATGGAAGGCATGCGAGTGAGCGTTCGCGAAACCGGGCAGCACCAGGCCGGGCAGGCGCTCGCCGACGGCAGGCGAGTCCGGTGTGACCGCCGCGAACCGGCCGTCCGCCACCTCGATCCGCACCTCCTCGGCGACCCGGTCACCCAGCCAGGCGTACCGGGCGTGATAAACGTTCATGCCGCCACCTCCGCTGCGCTCCGGCGTCGCCATGAATTCACACCTGAGCTTGATGATTCGCTCGCAAGCTCGCTCATGCCGCCACCTCCGCTGCGCTCCGGCGTCGCCATGAATTCACACCTGAGCTTGATGATTCGCTCGCAAGCTCGCTCATGCCGCCACCTCCGCTGCGCTCCGGCGTCGCCATGAATTCACACCTGAGCTTGATGATTCGCTCGCAAGCTCGCTCATGTCAGCGCCGCCAGGATCGTGGCCAGCGCCTCGACACCGGCCTCACAGTCGGCGTCGGAGGCGTGCTCGGCAGGGGAGTGCGACACCCCGGTCGGGTTGCGGACGAACAGCATGGCCGTCGGCACCCGTGCGGACAGCACCCCGGCATCGTGGCCCGCCCCGGTCGGCAGGATCGGCGCGCCACCCAGCAGGCCGCTCAGCCGGGCGGCCAGCCCGGCGTCGAAGGCGACCTCCCCGGTCACCGACTCGGCGGTCACCTCGACGGCGGTGCCGTCGCGCCCGGCCCGCTCGGTCGCCTCCCGCACCACCGAACCGACCAGACGGTCGAGGGTGCCGGTGTCCGCGGCCCGCGCGTCCAGCCAGCCGCGGACCAGCGACGGGATGGCGTTGGTGGCGTTCGGCTCGACCTGCACCCGCCCCATCGTGGCGTGCGCCCCGGCCAGCCTGGCCTCCCGGTCGGCGGCCAGCACGGTGAACGCGAACGTCAGCATCGGATCGCGCCGGTCGCCCATCAGAGTGGTGCCGGCATGGTCGCCGACCCCGCTGAAGTCCATCCGCCAGCGACCGTGCGGCCAGATCGCGCTCGCCACGCCGACCGGGACGGTCAGCGCCCGGCCCTGCTCGATGTGCAGCTCGACGGCCGCCGTCAGGTTTGCGATCCGCGGCTCGGCGCCGGCCGGCGGCGCTCCCAGCGCGTCCGCGAAGCTCACCCCGTCGCGATCCCGCAGCGCCGCGGCCTTCTCCGGCGTGATCGCGCCGGTCAGCAGACGAGACCCCAGACACGGTACGCCGAAGCGCCCGCCCTCCTCCTCGGCGAAAGCCGCGACCACCACTCTCCGGTCCGGCGGGATCTCGTCCACCGCGAGGAACGCGCTCACGATCCCCAGCGGGCCGTCGTAACCGCCGCCGTACGGAACCGAGTCGAAATGCGACCCGGTCAGCACCGTTCCCGGCGCCCACGGCTCGGCACGCCACGCGAACAGGTTCCCGTTGCCGTCCTCGGTGACCGTCATGTCCCGCCGGGCGGCCTGACCGCGGAACCAGTCGCGCAGGGTCAGCTCCGGCTCGGTCAGAGCGAGCCGCAGATAGCCGCCGCCTGCCGCCCGCCCCACCGGCGCGATCTCCGCCCACAACTTCCGGAACTCACTCATGATCTCGATCCTGAGCTGGCTGATTCGCTCGCAAGCTCGCTCATGTCGCCGCCTCCGCTTCGCTCCGGCGTCGCCATGAGTTCAACCCTGAGCTGACTGATTCGCTCGCAGGCTCGCTCATGGTTTCATCGGGATCTTCAGGTCGTCCGCGCATCCCGACTCGTAGCCGGCGTCGACGTGCCGCAGCACCCCCGTGGCCGGGTCGTTCGTCAGCACCCGTTCGATCTTCTGCCCGGCCAGCGCCGTCCCGTCCGCGACACACACCTGCCCGGCGTGGATGCTGCGCCCGATCCCGACTCCGCCGCCGTGGTGGATGGACACCCAGCTGGCCCCGGACGCGGTGTTGACCAGCGCGTTGAGCAGCGGCCAGTCGGCGATCGCGTCGGAGCCGTCGAGCATCGCCTCGGTCTCCCGGTACGGCGACGCCACCGATCCCGAGTCCAGGTGGTCCCGCCCGATCACGATCGGCGCGCTGACCTCGCCGCGCCCGACCATGTCGTTGAACCGCACGCCGGCCTTGTCGCGTTCGCCGTACCCCAGCCAGCAGATCCGTGCCGGCAACCCTTGGAAGGCGACCCGTTCGCCGGCCATCCGGATCCACCGTGCCAGCGGCTCGTTCTCCGGGAACAGGTCCAGTACGGCCCGGTCGGTGGCCGCGATGTCGGCCGGATCCCCGGACAGCGCCGCCCACCGGAACGGCCCTTTGCCCTCGGCGAACAGCGGCCGGATGTAGGCCGGCACGAACCCGGGGAAGTCGAAGGCCCGCTGGTAGCCGGCCAGTTTCGCCTCACCGCGGATGGAGTTGCCGTAGTCGAACACCTCGGCGCCCGCGTCCTGGAAACCGACCATCGCCTCGACGTGCCGGGCCATGCTCTCCCGGGACCGGTCGGTGAACTCGTCCGGCTTGGTTCGCGCGTACTCGGCCATGTCGTCCAGCCCGACACCGATCGGCAGATAGCTGAGCGGGTCGTGCGCGCTGGTCTGATCGGTCACGATGTCGATCGCGACACCGGTCTGCAGCAGCGCCGGGAAGATCTCGGCGGCGTTGCCGACCACACCGACCGACAGCGCCCGGCGCTCCGCCTTGGCCGCGAGCGCCATCGACACGGCCTCGTCCAGATCTCCAGCGACGACGTCCAGATAGCGGGTGTCGACCCGGCGCTGCAACCGGGTGCGGTCCACGTCGACGATCAGGCAGACGCCACCGTTCATCGTCACGGCCAGCGGCTGCGCCCCGCCCATGCCGCCGCAGCCGCCGGTCAGCGTCAGCGTCCCGGCCAGGTCGGCGCCGAACCGCTTCGCCGCCACCGCGGCGAACGTCTCGTACGTGCCCTGCAGGATTCCTTGCGTCCCGATGTAGATCCACGAACCGGCGGTCATCTGCCCGTACATGGTCAGGCCGAGCTGCTCCAGGCGGCGGAACTCCGGCCAGGTCGCCCAGTCGCCGACCAGGTTCGAGTTCGCGATCAGCACCCGCGGCGCCCACTCGTGCGTCCGCAGCACCCCGACCGGCTTGCCGGACTGCACCAGCAGCGTCTCGTCACCGCGCAACGTGTCCAGCTCGCGCACGATCGCGTGGAACGACGGCCAGTCCCGCGCGGCCCGTCCGGTGCCGCCGTAGACCACGAGATCCTGGGGCCTCTCGGCCACGTCCGGGTCCAGGTTGTTCATCAACATGCGCTTGGCGGCCTCCTGAGGCCACCCCATGGCGGTGTACGCCGTACCGCGCGGCGCCCGGATCTCGGACATCGAAGTCTCCTCCCTCAGGCCAGGAAAACGTGCCGGCGCGCGGCTGTCGCCTCGAACTCCTCGAGCCGTCGCTGCACCGGTTCGGGGACCGCGTCACACATCGCCTGCAACAGCACCATGGCCATCGCCATCGGGCCGGTGTGCAGGTCGAAGACGAGTTGTGTGCCCACCGCGGCGGGCAGCACGACGTCGGCGTGCTCGGCGACCGGGCTGACCGCCGAGTCGGTGATCGCGACCACCGAGAGGCCGGCCGTCCTCGCTTCGCGGACGGCCTCCACCGACTCGCGCGGATAGCGGGGAAGCACCATGGCCAGCATCGCACCGGCGCCGTCCGCGCGGGCCTGATCGAGCCGGTCCAGCAGGCTCGTCCCACCCTCGTCCAGCACCCGTACGCCCGGGAACACCTTCGCCGCGAAATACCCGAAGTACGCCGCCAGGGGTGCCGCGGCCCGCAGGCCCAGCACCGGGAGCGGGCGACTGCCGATCAGCAGGCCGGCCGCCCGCCGCACCTCGCCGAGGTCCCCCAGTTGCTCGCCGAGCCGCCGCAGATGGTCGGTCTCCGCGTGCACGGCCCGTTGCATCGCGTTCTGCTCGGCCGGCCGGCCCGGCTCGTCGGCGGTCAGCTCCCGCAGCTCTCGCCGCAACGCCGGATAACCCGAATAGCCCAGCGCCATCGCGAACCGGGTCACCGACGGCTGGCTCACCCCGGCCAGCTCGGCGACCTCGGCGGCGGACAGATACGCCACCTTCGCGGCGTGCTCCACCAGGCAGTGCGCGATCCGCCGCTGGGTGGGCGTCAGGCGCGCGCCCTGGAACAGATCCAGCACCCGCCCGGCCGACTTGATCGCTCCGTCATTCACGGAAGCAGCTTATGCATAAAATCTTTCAGAACACCAGGCATCCTTGCCGAACCAACTGCCGACCTTTCCCACCGGTTACTCGATGGGGCGTCGGCGACGCGGGCTCGGCGGACGGCGCCGTCCTGGCCCGGGCCCGCCGGCGGCTCGACAACGCGGAATCAGGCCCGGAAGCGAACGGGGCATCCGTTGTCCAATTAGGAACGTATGGTGAGGCGTGAGTGCTGATGTCGATGAAGAGCGCGACCCGAAGTCGTCAGGCTCGACCATCGGTGCCGACAAGCCCGCCGACCGCTCCGCCCAGGATCTTCGGCCCGGCGTTCGCTGGATGCCGTCGTTGGCGCTCCTGCTTCTCGCCGCCGCCGCCGTCCGCCTCGGTCTGGTCGTCCTGGAATGGCCGGCCAGCAACAGTGACGAAGCCACCATGGGACTGATGGCGATGCACATCGCCGAGGGCCGCCATTTCCCGGGCTTCATGTACGGCCAGTCCTACATGGGAACAGCAGAGGCCTATCTCGCCGCGGCCGTGTTCCGGGTGTCCGGCCCGTCGCTGGCCGGGCTCCGCCTCGCGATGCTCCTGCTGTACCTGCTGTTTCTCGTCTCGATGTTCGTGCTGGCTCGCCGCCTGTACGGCACCTCGGTGGCCCTGGTGTCGGTGGGGTTGCTGGCGCTCGGGTCACGAGAGTTGTACGGGCATCAGCTCGTGGCACACGGCGCGGTCCCCGAAACACTGCTGGCCGGCACGCTGCTGCTCATCCTCGGCCACCGGCTGTCGGAGACGCCGGGCGGTGCGGCCGGGCAGCGGTGGCGGCTGGCCGCCTGGGGCGCCACCGCCACGCTGGGGTTGTGGAGCACCGTGCTGGTCGCCCCGTTCGTGGCCACTTCGGCGGTGCTCATCTGGATGGCTCTCCGCCGGAGAACGGCCTCCCCGCCCGGCTGGCCGTGGGCCCTCGGCGCCGGGCTGATCACGGGCGCCATGCCGTGGCTGCTGCACGATCTCAGCCATCCGTGGCGGGACAGCGGCGTGGTCAGCGTGGTCGACATGTATCTGAACGGTGGCACCGGGCTGAACGGCCAGGAGTCGCCGGGACTCGCCGCCCAGGTGACCAACACGGTGACGACCAGCCTGTCCTACGTCACCGGAGGCTCCGCGCTGGCGCACCCGCAATCCCCGCCGGCGTGGTTCTTCGGCTATTCGGGAAGCTGGATCCCCCCGACCGACGACCCCGTCTCCACGCTGTGGGGGATCGCCCTCGTCGCGCTGTGGGCCGTCAGCCTCGCCACCTGTGTCCGGCGGCTGCGGCACGCCACGCCCGTCGAGCACGCGGCGCGGATCCGGGGCAGGCTGGCGATGCTGACCGCGGCCGGCCTGACCGTCCTGGCCTTCGCCACCAGCCCCACGCCGGGCGTCGCTCCGGCCGGCAACATTCGCTACATCATCGGCGTCCTCATCGCGACCCCGGCTGTGGTGGCCCCGCTGTGGGACCTGCGCTCCAGAGCCGGTGGCATGCTGAGATCCGCGGCGCTGCTGCTCGTGGCGGTCACGCTCGTCCTCGGCACCGCACAGGCGTACCGGGGCGCCGCTCACGGCCCCAGCGAGGCCGTCCGCCGCCAGTTGATCGACACCTTGCGGCGCGAGGGCATAACCCATGTCTACAGCGGCTATCTCGAATGCAACCGGCTGACGTTCCTCAGCCGGGAGGAGATCACCTGCGCCGTCCTGTTCGGTGATCCCGGCAGCGGCCTCAGCCCGGGACTGGACCGCTACCCGCCCTACCGGACCGCGGTGTGGGCCGACCCGGGCGCTGCCTACGTGTTTCGTTCCAAGGACACCCGCAACTCGGTACTGGCCCGCTCGACCTGCCACTGGCGGAAACGGTGGCGCTCCGCCGGCTACCAGATCTGGCAGCCGGCGGAGCGCTGTCCCATCCCGGCCGGCCACGCCCGATGACACGCCGCCCGGCCCACGTCCCGAACACCCGCCGAGACACCGGACGGGCCGGACCCCCGAGAGGATCCGGCCCGTCCGGGCTGTCGGTGGTCAGGCCACGCCGTTCGCCGCCCGCACCTGCTTCGGCAGGGTGAACAGGTCGATCAGCAGGCCGATGCCCAGGAAACCCACGGTGAAGATGTAGGCGATGCCCATGCCGATCTTGCCCAGGTAGAACTTGTGCACACCCAGAGCTCCGAAGAAGAACCAGAGCACGTACGCGATACCGACCTGTTTCTGGGCCGGAGCCGCGGTCGTCTGAGTCATGAGAGTCTCCCGTTAAGATGATGCGAGCCCGAGCGGGCTGAAATTGATCAGCTTGAAGGCGTGAGCTTAGTTGATCTAGGGGACTCGGGGAACCCCGAACGCCGTGATCGCCTGTGGCAGGCTGGCGACATGCGGATCGCCTCGCTCCACACGTACCCCGTCAAGGGCTGCCACCGCCTCGACCACGACGAGGCGCGGGTCGAACCGTGGGGCCTCGCGGGCGACCGGAGATGGATGATCGTCGACGCCGAAGGCGTCGGTGTCACCCAGCGCGACACCACCCTGCTGACCCGCCTGACCGCCCGCCCGCGCGCCGGAGGACTCCACCTCAGCGCCCCCGGCATGCCCGACATCGACATCCCGGAACCGACGGCGGAGAGCGGAATCCGGGTACGCGTCTTCCGTGACCAGGACGCCGTCCCGGCCCGCCTCGCCGCCACCACCTGGGTCGCCGAATTCCTCGGCCGCGACGCCCGCCTCGTCTGGCAGGACGACCCCACCACCCGCAGCGCCGACGGTGACAGCGTCAACCTCGCCGACGGCTACCCGCTCCTCCTGGCCGGCACCGCCTCCCTCGACGCCCTCAACGACCGGCTCCTCGAGGACGGCGGCGAACCCGTCCCGATCCACCGCTTCCGGCCCAACATCGTCATCACCGGCGCGCCCGCCTGGGCCGAGGACGACTGGACCGGTCGGCGCCTGCGCATCGGCGAGCACACCTACCGCGTCGGCAAACCGTGCGCCCGCTGCCGTGTCACCACCATCGACCAGGAGACCGGCGAGACCGGCCGGCAACCGCTGCACGTCCTCGGCCGATACCGGCGCTTCGGCACCGAACTCCACTTCGCCGTCAACCTCGTCCCCGACCTCGGCGCGGGGCGGACCGGCACCCTCCGTACCGGTGACACCGTCACCCTCGTGGATGAGCCCGCCTTAGAAGAGTCTTAGGAGATTTGCCCCCACCCCGCAGTGGCGACCAGGATGCCTGGTCGTGAGCGCTCACCGATCCAAATTCACCGTCCGATGGCTCGCCGCCGGCGGTGCCGCCGTCCTCGCCGGCGTCCTGGGCGTCGCCATGCTCCTCACCAACGGCGGATCGGCCTGCGCCGCGCCACCGGGCACCACCGCCAAGACCGGCAAGGCCACCTTCTACGACCTGGCCGCCACCAGCGGAAACTGCTCCTTCGAGGTGCCCGCCGACGACCTCTACGTCGCCCTCGGCCCCGGCCAGTACTCGGAAGGAGCCGCCTGCGGCGCCTACCTCGACGTCACCGGCCCGAAGGGCAAGGTTCGCGTCAAGGTCTTCGACTCCTGCCCCGAATGCGCCCCCGGGCACCTCGATCTGAGCCGTACCGCGTTCAAGAAGATCGGCAACGAGATCGACGGCATCATCCCGATCAAGTACAAGCTGGTCGCCAACCCCTCCACTCCCGCGCCGATCAGCGTGCGGATCAAGGAGGGCGCGTCGCGGTACTGGTTCGCGGCCCGCATCGACAACCACGCCAACCTGCTCTCCTCCGTCAAGGTCTCCAGCGGCGGCGGCTTCAAGACCGCCCACCGCACCGACTTCAACTACTGGCTCATCGACGCGGGCGCCGGCGCCGGCCCATTCAAGATCAAAATCACCGATGTGTACGGGAACACGGCCACCCTCACCGGCATCAGCATGAGCCCCGGAACCGTGCAGAGAACCGGCGTACGCATGACCGGCGGCTCCGCCACGGTGGCAGGGAAGACGACCGCCCCCACGAAGGCGGCCAAGAAGTCCCCCATCGCCAAGACGTCCTCCGCGACCCCGTCCCCGGCGGTGTCGACCTCGGGCCCGGCCGCCCCGCTGCCGGAGTCCACGGTCGCCGACTCCGGTGCCGCCTCGATCGAGCCCACCCAGCCGCTCGTCGACCTGGCCGCCGCGCCCAGCAACTGCTGACGTCCCCGGGGAGTCCCCTACAAGGGCTCAGGCCCGGTCGAAAGACCGGGCCTGAGCCGCGTCGGAGTGGATCCGATCACGGTGCGGAAGAGGGGACTTGAACCCCTACACCCTTTCGAGTACTGGGACCTAAACCCAGCGCGTCTGCCTATTTCGCCACTTCCGCCCGATTTGCCCCTCAAGGCAAAGCGTTGTGAAGAGTGTAATCGGTCGGCCGCACCCGTGGCCTCTCGCTCACCACCGATCTGAGCGTCCCGGATGGCCGAACCGCTCCACGTACCCGAAAAGGAGCGGGAACCGCGCGCCGGCCTCGGTCCCCGGAAGTTCGGCAACCCGGTGGAAGCGTGCACGGCGGCCGCCTTGCGGGTTGGTACCGCATGACGGCCGCCGTGAGAATCCGGACCGCCGTGCCGTTTCGGCGATTGCCCTCCTGATCGGCGGAGGCGGCCCGGACCTGCGGGGTTTGGCTGGGTGTTTCCGGTGGCTGGGATCAGTCGAGGCCCAGGTCGCGGCGGAGCTTGGCGACGTGACCGGTGGCCTTGACGTTGTAGAGGGCCCGCTCGATGACACCGTTCTCGTCGATGACGAAGGTGGAGCGGATGACGCCGGTGACCGTCTTTCCGTAGAGCTGCTTCTCGCCGTACGCCCCGTACGCCGTGAGGGTGCTCTTGTCCTCGTCGGCGACCAGCGGGAACGTGATGGCGTCGTGCTCGCGGAATTTGGCGAGTTTGGCCGGCTTGTCGGGGGAGATGCCGACGACCTCGTATCCGGCGGCCTGGAGCGATGCCAGGGAGTCGCGGAAGTCGCAGGCCTGCTTGGTGCAGCCGGGCGTCATGGCGGCCGGGTAGGCGTACAGCACGACTTTGCGCCCGCGCAGGTCCTTGAGGGCGAGGCTGTCGCCGGTGTCGGTGGGGAGGGTGAAGTCGGGCGCGGCGTCGCCGGCGCTGAGACGCACGTTGTCAGTCATGGACCCGACGATAGTGCCGTTCTAGCCGGGCACCCGTCGACCGCTCCACAGCCGGCGTGCGGCGGCGAGGTCGCGGGGCCATTCCTCACCGCGACGGGTGAGCGAGTGCTCGGTGATCTCGAAGTCCCCGACGAGGCGGTGGAATTCGTCGAGCACGTCTTCTTCGTGGAACGGTTTGCAGGAGAAGACGTTGATGAGGATCTCGCGCAGGTGCGGGTAGGTGTGGATGGCGGCGTGGGATTCGGCGAGGATCACCACGGCGGATTTCCCGGCTTTTTCGGGCGGGCCGGTCTCGGTGGCGACCAGGGGCCCGGCGATGACCGTCATGTCGATCCGATCGACCAGGTCACGCATGAACCGGGTGAGTGTCTCGTCATTGTCGAGCATGCTCGTGTCGGCGATGCCGGAGAGCCTGAGGGTGAGTTCGTCGCCGTAGTGGGACATGACCGTAAGTTAGCAATTCGAAGCAATGCGTGACAGTCGCTGGACATGCCAATCCAAACGGCCTGGGAATCCGTTCTCAAAGCCCATTCCGGTTGCTGTTTTCCGGTACTCCGTGCACATCTTGAGAACGGAAACAACGGCATTCGGCAGCGTGTTCTGCGCACCGAGTATCAGCCTCGTGCACCCCTTCGGTATGGCCGAGCGGCGGTGATCGTGAGTACGCTCCCGGCACCGACGTCGAAATGGAGATCAGGGCAGATGAGCGAGGCTACGGACGGCACCACGCAGGCGGGCACCACCACCGTCTCCAGCGAGGTCGTCGAGAAGATCACTGTTGCGGCCGCGAAGGCCGTGCCGGGTGTCGCGGACCTGGGTGGTGACGTGGCCCGGTTCTTCAACAACGTGCTGGACAGGGTGGGTCTCGACCAGGTGGGCGACGCGAGCCGCGGCGTCTCGGCGAAGGTCAGCGGCAGCGATGTGACGGTCACCGTGGTGCTGGTCCTGGAGGCCGGCCGGGTGGTGGCCGAGGTGACCGCGGCCGTCCAGCAGGCGGTGACCGCGGCCCTGCAGGGTTACGGCCTGAACGTGCTGGCCGTGAACGTGAACGTGGACGACATCGCCGGCGTCTGATCAGGCGGCCGTGGTCGTGGGCGCGGGGACGGCGGCGCGCATCCGGAGCACTCCGGTGAGCGCCAGCCCGGCGCCCGCGCCGATGGCGATCGCCACCGCGGCCCGCGCCGCCCAGCCGGGTCCGGCAGCCGGCAGGACCGCGGCGAAGAAGACGTCGGCGGCACCGAAACCGGCGAAGGCGGCCAGCACGAAACCGGAGAGCGCCAGGTAGAACGGTGGGTGACGGACGGCGGCCGCGCAGGCGAGCAGGCCCGCGACGATCGGCACGCCGGACCAGCCCCCGCCGTCCAGAGCGCGCGCTACCGCGTACCCCAGGGTGGGAAGGCCCGCGATCAGGGCGAGGGCCCGCACCGAGCCCGGCCACCGCGCGGCGACGAGGGTGACGGCGAGGCCGATCAGAGCCGCGCCGCCCCACCAGGCCCAGGCGGGCGGTGGTGGCTCGTAGTCGAGGGTGCCCTGGATGTCGAAGGTCCGCACCTGGTCGCGGAGCGGGACCGTCCACTCGCGCAGCCGGTGCGGCCGGTCGTCACGGACCCCGGGTGGCAGAGTGCTCTCGGTCCACTGGGTGCGCTGGTCGTGCCAGCGAACCGTGGTGTCGCCGGAGATCTTGCGCCAGGTGGGCGCCGCGGTGGGGTCGGCGGTCGCGGGGACCGCGGTGGCGCCGTCGCGGGTCTCGTTGAGGTACGCGGCCGGCGACCCGGTGTTCTGATAGGTGCCGTCCGGCCGGACCTCCAGGTAGGGCTCGCCGGAGTAGCCGAGGATCTCGACGGCCCGGCCGGTGTCGTTGCTGAGTTCGAGGCGGGCGCCGCCCTCGACGACCCGGACCCGGAGGCCGTCCATCGGATTGCTGAGCCCGGTGACGGTGACCCGGTAGGAGCTGACCTCGGTGGTGTCACCGGCGTGGGCGAACGCCGGAGTGGCCGGCGCGAGGACCGCGCCGGCCACTGCCAGGACGTAACCGAGGAGCCGTCTCACCCGGCGGCCTTCTCGATGGTTTCGGTGATCAGTGCGGTGTTGGGCACGGTTTTGTCCGGCCCGGTGACGACCTGGCCGTCGACGGTGATCGTCGGGGTGCCGTTGAAGCCACGCTGGGAGAAGGTCTCGGTGGCCTGGGCAGCCCATGCCTTGTACGTTCCCTCGTTCACCGCGTTCTTGAAAGTGTCACTGGTCAGGCCCACGGTGGCGGCCAGCTCGATCATCTTGGCGTCGCTGAGGCCACTGGAGCCCTCCGGCGGCTGGTTGGCGTAGAGGACGTCGTGGAACTCGATGAACTTGCCCTCCTCTGCCGCGGCGGCGGACGCGGCGGCGGAGCGGGTCGAGTACTGGGTGCCGTTGGAGTAGTCGTCCAGGATGGCGACCGGATGGAACCGTAGCGTGATCTTGCCGTCGCTGGCGAGCCGCTTCAGCGTCGGCCCGGTGGCGGTCTCGAAGTTGCGGCAGGTCGGGCAGATGAAGTCCTCGTAGACGTCGACGGTCACCGGGCCGGTGCCGGTGGCGAAGGCGGTGCCCTCGTCGACGGCGACGCTGGGGGTGGTGACCTTTCCGTCGTCCTGCCCGGAGAGGACGGTGTAGCCGAACAGGCCGGCCACGAAGAGAATCAGGACCACGGCGACCGAGGTCCACAGCGTCACGGTACGGCGCCGTTCGGCCGCCTTCTGCTCGGCGACGATCTGCCGCGCCCTGGCCGAACGCTCCTTGCTGCCCTTGCTCATCGCGCCACCTCCGCCGCGCTCCGGTGTCGCGATGAGTTGATGACTGAGCTGAATGATTCGCTCGCGAGATCGTTCATTGTTTCCCCATGAGTACGCCGTCGAGTGAGAACCGGGTGCGGGGACGCCACACCAGGATCCCGGAGAGTGCCAGGAACGCCAGGTCACGCAGGATGTCGACGCTGTACGCGGTGCTCTCGCCGACACCCAGGTCACCGCCGGAGCTGAAGCAGCCGCAGTCGATGCGCAGCCCTCGCGCCCAGGCTGACACGATGCCCGCGATGAAGATCGCCATCAGCGCCGCGGAGATCGCGCCGGTGAGCCGGGTGGCGAGGCCGATCAACAGGAGCAGCCCGAGGGCGATCTCCAGGAACGGCTGCACCGCGCCGACGATCTTCGCGGTGTCGTACGACATGAGGTCGTAGGCGTGAACCGCGCGGGCCGAGGCGGCGAGGTCACCGATCTTCAGCGAGCCGGCGACGAGCCAGACGGCGGCCAGGACGAGCCGGGCCGCCGTGGAGATCCACGGCCAGGCGACGGTCATGCGGATCTGCCGGGTGGTTTCCATGGTCACATCCGGTTGGTCGGATTCCGCGGCGCTTCGGTTCCCCGAGATCACGATCCGCAGCTTCTTCACAGGAAGCGTAGAAGGCTCAGCTGGCCCGGGCCCGCGCCACCGCGGTGATCAACTCGTCGCGGGCGCGCGCCACCCGGGAACGGATCGTGCCGACCGGGACCGACTCGACCTCGGCGGCCTCCGCGTACGACAACCCCAGCACCTGGGTGAGCAGGAACGCGGTGCGGCGTTCCTCGCTGAGCCGGCCGAGCAGGTCGGCGCTGCTGAGCCGGTGTGCCGGGTCGGGCGCGGGCAGATCGGTGGCGGCCTGTGCGGCCAGCCGGGCGTCGAGCCTGCGCCGCCGGACCACCGAACGCAGGTGGTCGGCGCAGGTGCGCCGGGCGATGCCGAGCAGCCAGGTGCGGACTCCGGACCGGCCGGCGAACGTGTCCAGCGCGCGGAAGGCCCGCAGGAACGTCTCCTGGGTCAGGTCGTCGGCCACGCCCGGATCGACCAGCGCCGCGGTGAATCGCCAGACCTCGGCCTGGGTGGCGCGTACGAACGCGGCCTGCGCCGCCGGGTCGCCGTCACGGGCGGCCAGGGCCAGCGCGGTCGTCTCGTCCGTCTCCGCATCACCAACCGTCACGAGGCGTCATGGTACGCGCTCCGCCGTCCCCGGGGCGGATCTGGAACCATGCATGCATGCCAGTCATGACCGTTGACCGACGCCGGGTGCTCGCCGTGCTGGCCGGGCTACTGATCGGATTGTTCGGGCCGCTGCTGGCCGCCGCGCCGGCGAGTGCCCACGCGGCCCTGGTCGGCAGCGACCCGGCCAACGGATCGGTGGTTCCGGATGCGCCGAACCGCGTGACACTCACGTTCAGTGAGTCGGTGCAGCTCATCACCGGCAAGATCCAGGTGCTCGCTCCGGACGGCTCCCGCGCCGACCAGGGCCCGCCGACGGTCAGCGGCATGCAGGTGACGATCCCGCTGCGTTCCGGTGGCGGTCGCGGCACGTACCTGGTCAGCTACCGGGTCACGTCCGCGGACAGCCACCCGGTCGCGGGCACTGTCACCTATTCGGTGGGCGCGGCCTCCACCCCGCCGACGGCGGACCAGGCGGCTGACGCCGAGGTCGATCCGGTGGTCCGCGTGCTCATCCCGATCGCCAAATATCTGGGGTACGTGGGACTCGTACTCCTGATCGGCCCGGTCCTCGTGCTCGCTCTGTTGTGGCCGCACCGGCTGGACCGGCGTGGACCGGGCCGGGTGATCTGGACCGGCATCGGGTTGGTGGCCGGCAGCACCCTGCTCGGATTGTGGCTGCAGGCGCCGTACACGTTGGGCACCGGCCTCTTCGAGGTGACCGTCGACGATCTGCGTGACGTGCTGGGCAGCACGTTCGGTGCGGTCATGCTGGTCCGGCTGGGCGTGATCGTGGCGGCCGCGTTCCTGCTGCGGCCGCTGCTGACCGGCCCGGCAGGCGGCGAGTCACGGCTCGACCTGGCGATCCTCGGCGTCCTCGGGGTGGCGGCGCTGGCGACCTGGCCGCTGACCGGCCACCCGGCCGCCTCGCCGGTGGCCGGGGTGTCGGTGGTGATCGACGCGCTGCACCTGGCGGCCATGGCGGTCTGGCTGGGCGGTCTGGTGATGCTCTGCGTCTTCCTGCTGCCCCGGGCCAGCGCCCGCGAGCTCGGCGCGATCCTGCCGATCTGGTCCCGCTGGGCGGCCGCCGCGGTCGGCGCGCTGATCTTCGCCGGGGTGGTCCAGGCACTCATCGAGGTGTCCACCCTGGATGGGCTGATCAACAGCACCTACGGCCGGATGATCCTGGCCAAGGTCGGCCTCGCCGCCGTGGTGCTGGCCGTCGCCGCCTTCTCCCGCAAGCTGGTCAGGTCGCAGGCCGCCACCGAGAGGCCCGGGCCGCTGCGCCGGATCGTGGTGGCCGAGCTGGCGATCACCGCGGTGGTGCTCGGTGTCACGTCGCTGCTGGTGCAGGAGCCTCCCCCGCGGACCGCCCAGGCCGTCGAGACCGGTCCGGTCAGCACGACCGTGGACCAGACGCTCACCGCGGAGAAGATGTCACTCCAGGTTTCGATCTTCCCGGCCAAGACCGGCAACAACTCGATTCATCTGTACGCGTACACGCCGGACAGCAAGCCGTTGCCGGTCGTCGAGTGGAAGGCGACCGCGTCCCTGCCGGCGAAGGGACTGGAGAACCTCGAGATCCCGCTGTTGCGGATCACCGATTTCCACGCCATCGGCGACATCAATCTGCCGTACGAGGGGGAGTGGCAGTTCAGGTTCACCGCGCGTACCACCGAGATCGATCAGACGACGCTGACCATGACCGCCGAGATCTCCTGATTCCGGCGCGTGGGTGAGGCCTGGCCCGAATGGGCCGGGCCTCGCTTCGTATCTATCGGGGACTCGCATCCTGTTTGACCACTTTGGGGTTATTTGCATCTGTATCGTCCTCGCAGTACGGCCCGGGAAGGGGGAGAGACAGATGCGGGTGTTCCGCACGATCCTCGGCATGCTGTTACTGACCATCGGACTGCCCGCGCTGCTGGCCGGCGGCGGACTGTGGGCCGTCATGCAGCACCGCGACCCGGGAGGCGCCTTCAGCGGCGAACTCCAACGCCTCACCGTGCCCGGGTACGCGGTCGTCGTCCCCGACATCGACCGGCTGCTGCGCGACGACGCCCCGTTCGCCCGCATGGCCGCCACCCAACTGCGGCTCTCCGTGGTCACCACCGACGGCCCGGCCTTCCTCGGCCTCGCACCGTCCGACGACGTCGCCCGATACCTCGCCGGAGTCCCGTACAGCCGGGTCGACGCCGTCGACATCGGCACCGGAGTCCTGCCCGTCACCACCGTCCGGTCCGGCGGCCGCCGCGCCCCCGCCGGAACCCCCGCCCGGCAGACGTTCTGGACCACCAGCGGATCCGGCCAGATCGCCCTCACCCCCGCCGAGTTGAGCGACCGCCCGTACAGCCTGGTCCTGATGAACGCCACCGGCGCCCCCGTGGTCCGGCTCGCCGCCATCGCCGAAGTCCGCCCCGGCTGGCTCAACACCAGCACCTGGGCCCTGCTCACCCTCGGCACCCTGCTCGTCATGGCCGGCGTCATCGCCCTCGCCTGGCCGGGCCGCCGCCGCGAGATCGTCTACGTCGTCGAACCCAGCCAGGTCCCGGAACTCATGCACGCCATCGGGGCGCCCCTTCCCCTTCCCGGCGGCGCCGCATACCACTCCGGCCTGCGTGGTGGGGCACACCGGCCGCGTACGCTCGCCGACTTCCGTCCCAGCCGCCCGCCCGCACTGCCGCAGTTCGCCTGGCCGCCGACCCGCCCGGCCGGCCCGTTCCCGCCCGCCATCACCGGCACCCGCCCCGAGATCACCGGCTTCCCGCCCGTACTCGACGGCCCCACCCCGAACCTGGTCGCCGCCGGGCCGTCCTCCGGCGGGCCGTCCTCTGCGGGGCCGTCCTCCGGCGGCCCGGCGGCCGTCGCCTCCGGTCAGATCTCCGCAACCGGTGCCGGTTCCGCCTCGCTTACCGGCACGGTTCCCGGTCCGGTGGCTTCCGCGGGTTCCGTTCCCGGTTCGGTGGCTTCCGCGGGTTCCGTTCCTGGTCCGGTGGCTTCCGCGGGTGCGGTTCCCGGTTCGGTGGCTTCCGCGGGTGCCGTTCCTGGTCTGGTGGCTTCCGCGGGTGCCGTTCCTGGTCTGGTGGCTTCCGCCGGTTCCGTTCCCGGTTCGGTGGCTTCCGCCGGCACGGCCGGCCTCGCGGTCTCCAGCAGCGCCACCCTCGGCCGGGCGGCAGGCGCCGGCCTCGGCCCGGCGTCTCCCGCCACCGGCGGCGACTGCCCGGTCACTCCTGGTGGAGGCGCTGATCGGCCCGGTGGTTCCGGTCCGGCCACTCCGGCTCCCGGTGGGCGCACCCCGGCACCCGGCCAGCCGTTGAGCCTGCTCGGCGACACGCCCGCGCTCGCCGGGCTGCAGCCCGGCCCGGTTCCCGCCCGGCGCGGCGACCGCCGCAACTCACCGGCCGGCACCGAGCTGCCCGAGTTCCAGGCCACCGCCGTCGGTGCCTGGGTCGCGGCCACCGCCCCCGAACGGGCACGCCAAACCGAGCTCCGCGCCGCTGCCCGGCTGGCCGAGGCGGCCCGCCGCAACGCCGGCAAGTTCACCCCCGCACAGGGCGGCCGAACCAACATGCCGGGAGCGACGATCCCCATCGCCTCCCCGCGCCGCAGCGACACCACCGAACCCGGCGCCACCCCACAGCCCGGCCGGACACCCACACAGCAGACGCCCCCGGACGTCGCAGCCGACCCGGCCGCCCAGGCGCCGCCCACGGCGGAGGAGCAGACGGGACAGGCCGCGGCGGGGAATGCCGCCCCGAACTCCCTGGTCCGGCCGCCGGTTGCCGCGAAGGAACGTGCCGACGTGACGGAGGAACCCGCTGAGCAGGCGGGCGATGTACCGGCCCCGGAGGCGGTCGCCGCGAAGGAACCGGTGGCTCAGGTGGCGGCCGGGGATGTCGCCGCGGAGGCCGCCCGGTCGATCGCCGTGAAGGAGCCCGCTGAACAGGCGGGCGACGTTCCGGCTCTGAAGGAGCAGACCACCGGCACGACCCCGGCGGAAGACACGATCACCACGGCCCGCCGGCAGGTGCCGGAGACCACGTCGTCCGGCGACGCGAACCGGCCGAAGCCTTCGGCCCGGCGTGCGGAGACGAAAGCCGAAAACCCCGGCGCGGCCGGGCCGGCGACGACGGTCCCCGCCGCCGACCCCGAGGATGTACGCCCGGACGGCACCCCTTCGTCCGCCCCGGAGGACGGCGGAACGGCGGCCCACCCCGGCGGGCGATCCCCGGACTCCCGGCCGTCGCAGCCGTCGATGACGAGGGTGGCTCTGCGCACCGGCCCCGCCGCAACCGACTGGACCGCGAACAGCCTGACCCGCATGGGCGGGCCCTGCACACCGAAGCCCACTCCCACAGCCGAGCCCTCCGGAGACCGAACCCCGTCAGGAGGCCGTTCCTCCGCGAAGCCGTCCGATGTCCGAGAGGCTCCGCTGTCGCAGGCGCCGGACGTCAGCCCGGCACCGGACTCGGAGGCCGCTGCCGGCGAGGTGACCGCCCGGATCGAGGCCACCGGTTCCGGCCTGCCTCCGGAATGGCCCCTGGTCAACACACCGGCCGGCTCGCACCCGACCGCACAGCCTCGCGCGACCGACCCGGTTCCCGCGTGTGGAGTTCAGGTGCGAATCGCGCCCGAACCCCACACGCCGACCACCGGCGCACCTTCGCCGGGTGGAGCCGGCGACTCCGGCGATGCGCTGCCGTCGTCGCACGAAGTCGCCGCCCAGGCGGACAGGGGCGGCTCGGAGACGGCCACTACGGCGACGAGCATGCCGGAGAAACGATCGATCGTCCCGGCGCCGCCCGGAACCGCCACGGATGACCGGCCCCTGCCGGCCCCGGCGAGCGCCGACCAGCGCACCTCGATCCACGCGGCCGAGGCCGGAACCCCGGTACTTGAGAGGGCCGCGCAGACCCGGGCCGCCGGCGCGGAGGGGACGGTGTCGTCCGAGGGCGTGTCCGGGGCGGCGGGGCGGACTCGGGTGCCCGGCATTGAGGGTATGTCCGGGGTGGCGGGGCGGACTCGGGTGCCCGGCATTGAGGGGACGGTGTCGTCCGAGGGTGTGTCCGCGGTGGCCGGGCAGGCGCGGGTGCCCGGCATGGAGGAGACGGCATCCTCCGAGGGCACGTCCGGTGGGAAGGCGGGCGCAACGTCGACGGTGACGGAGCCGCCCAGCGCGCCCACCCGGAAACGGGCGCCCGCTCCGGCCGGGAAGCCGCGACGGACCTCGATGCACACGGTGGAGTCCGGAGCGGAGAAGCTCAGCGGAAAGCCGGCCCCCGTGCCGACCCGCGGCATCGCGGAGCGGCCGGGGCGGGCGGCCGGTGGTTCCCGGTCCGCAAAGGCCTCGCCCGTCCCTGTTCCCGAGAGTGTGGCGGATGCCGCCCCGGCCAAGCCCGTCGAGGACACTGCCGCTGAGCCCGGGAAGGAGCGGAAACTCGCCGACGGCACGCCCGGAGCCGGGGACCCGGCGTCTGCCAGGCCGCGGGCGAAGGGTGCCACCGCGAAGGGTGGCGACGACAATCCGCTGGCGCGGGCGCAGAGCCGTATCAGTGGAGGGAAGCCCGCGGCGGCCCGGCCGGCTCCCGCCGTGCGGCGGACTCCCGCGTCGTGGCTCCGGGCGGCCGAGTCTGTGGCGGCCCGGACCGGGGTGCGAGCCGAGGAGGGGACGGCTCAGCCCGTACCCGCGAAAGACCGGACGAGCGGGGACCACGCCGCCGAGAGCGGGACCAGCGAGAATGCGAAACCGGCGCCGAAGGCGGCCGGGGATCGGGCGCCGAGCTACCGCGAGGAGGCCGCCGAGCTGCTGGCCGGTAGTTCGGAACGGCGACCCCGTCGCAGGACCGTGGCGGGACGCACCCGCCCAGCCGACGAAGCGGCGACCCCGACCAGGAAGAGCGCCCCGGCTGGCGAGGCCGCGCCGAGTGAGAGGAGCGCCCCGGCTGGCGAGGCCGCGCCGAGTGAGAGGAGCGCCCCGGCCGGCGAGGCCGCGCCGAGTGAGAGGAGCGCCCCGGCTGGCGAGGCCGCGCCGACCGGGAAGAGCGCCGACCACGGGTGATTCGGCTGGACAGCATGGAGCGGGCCATCCCAGGCGGGACGGCCCGCTCTTTCGTAGCAATAGCGGCCGGAATGTGACCGCTTCGCGGCCTAGCGTCGTACCCATGCGAGTTCTCCCCACGCGCGTGCTGAACCGGACCTACCTGCGACGACAGTTGCTGGCCGAGCGCCGCCCCCGCCCGGCCGCCGACATCGTCCGGCATCTCGTGGCCGTGCAGGGCCAGGAGTCGGACTCGCCTTACCTGGGCCTGTGGGCGCGGTCCTCGAGTTTCCGGCGGGACGATCTGACCGCTCTGCTGCTGGACCGGACCGTGGTGCGTGGCGCCACGTTGCGGGGCACCCAGCATCTGAGCACCGGCGACGACTTCGGCTGGCTGCGGCCGACGTTGCAGCCGATGCTGGACCGGATGGCGGGGCGCGCGAGCCGGGTCGATGATCCGGTGGCGTTCGCCGCGGCGGCGCGGGAGGTTCTCGCGGAGGGACCGCTGACCCGGCCGGAGATCGCCCGGCGGCTGGCGGTCCGGTTCCCGGCGGCGGAGTTGGGCGAGTTGACCCTGGTGGCGCATTTGCGGCTGGCGCTGTTGCATCCGCCGCCGGCCGGGACGTGGGGGTATCGGGGCCGGGTGGCGTGTGTGCCGGCGGACGACTATCTGGGGCGCCCGCTCGCGGGCGGTCCGGCCGTGGAGACGCTGGTGTGGCGTTATCTGGCGGCGTTCGGCCCGGCGTCGGCGAAGGATCTGCAGGTGTGGTCGGGGCTGACCCGGCTGGCGGCGGTTCTGAGGGAGTTGCGGCCGCGGCTGCGGGTTTTCCGGGACGAGGCGGGAGCCGAGTTGTTCGACCTGCCGGACGCCCCGATCGCCGGCCCGGACGACGCGGCGCCGGTGGTGTTCCTGCCGGAGTTCGACAACGCGGTGCTGGGGCATGCCGACCGAGCGCGGATCATCCACCCGGGTGACCGGCCGTCGGTGACGCCGGGGTGGTCCATCGTGCGCCCGACCGTTCTGGTCGACGGTTTCGTGGCGGCGACGTGGTCTCGTCTGGGCGGGACGGTGACGGTGGAGCCGTTCCGGCCGCTGGCGCCGGCGGACCGGGCGGCGGTGGAGGCGGAGGCGGCGCGGGTTCTCGACTTCGCGGCGCCGGGGGAGGCGCACGACGTGCGCTGGGCATGAAAGGGCCCTCCGTGCTGCCGACACGGAGGGCCCTTTACCGGGGGGAACGGAGTAACCGAAGGGGGGCTTCGTCCGTTAAGTTCACTTTACCCCGCAACCGGCTAAGTGGGAAGTCCGGGCAGCAAACCGGACAAACGGCCCGTTCATGAGGTGCGGCCCCGAACGGCGGCTCGCCGCCCGGCGTAGGCTGTCGGCGTGGCGGATCTTCTGGTGTGGATCGACTGTGAGATGACCGGTCTCGACCTGGGCAAGGACAAGCTCATCGAGGTCGCGGCGCTGGTCACCGATCCGGAGCTGAACGTGTTGGGTGAGGGCGTCGATCTGGTCATCCACGCCGACGACGCGGCGCTGGACGCGATGCCCCCGGTGGTGCGCGACATGCATGCCAAGTCCGGGCTGACCGACGAGGTCCGTCGTTCGGCCATCACCATGGCCGAGGCGGAGGAGGCGGTGCTGGCGTACATCAAGGAGTACGTGCCGAACCCGCGGACCGCGCCGCTCTGCGGCAACTCGATCGCCACCGACCGCGGCTTCCTGGCGCGGGACATGCCGGCGCTCGACGCCCACCTGCACTACCGGATGATCGACGTCTCCTCGATCAAGGAGCTGTGCCGCCGGTGGTACCCGCGGGTGTATTTCGGTCAGCCCGCCAAGGGCCTCTCCCACCGGGCACTCGCCGACATCCGGGAGAGCATCCGCGAGCTGGAGTACTACCGCCGCACCATCTTCGTCCCGCTGCCGGGCCCGGACGTGGAGGCGGCCAAGGCCGTCGCCGCCGGGCTGTAGGTAACCCGCTCGACGGCCTCCCGGGGCGTGTGGCTATGATTGTCCAGCGCCGCGGGAACGTTACGCGGCCAATGCAGTAGTCAGGCATGGTGGTCGTAGCTCAGTCGGTAGAGCACCGGGTTGTGGTCCCGGGTGTCGCGGGTTCGAATCCCGTCGATCACCCCATGCGAAAGGCCTCGTCGCGAGACGGGGCCTTCTTCGTTTTCCGCCTTTTTCGGGACACCGGAAGATTTCTCGTGGGAGCGCGCAACCTTTCGGGCTCGCCGGACCACAGGGGTGTGGATCATTCGTCGTCCCCCAGGAGTCCCCCTCATGCTCGCCAAGCGCATCGTCGTACCGCTCTCGGTGCTGACCCTCGGCAGCGCGGCCGCCGTCGTCGGCGTTCTGAACGCCGACGCCGCGGAGGCCGCCGCCTGCTCGGTCACCTACACCGTCGCCAGCCAGTGGAACACCGGCTTCAACGGCGAGATCAAGATCAAGAACACCGGGGGTACGACCTACGATGGCTGGAAGCTCGGGTTCACCTTCCCGTCCGGGCAGAAGCTGGCGGGCGGCTGGAACGGCACCTGGACGCAGAGCGGAACCGCGGTGACCGTGACCGACGCCGGCTGGAACAGGTCGGTCGCCCCCGGCGGCCAGGTGGCGCTCGGTTTCAACGGCGCCTGGAGCGGTGGCAACGCGGTCCCCGGCACGTTCACGGTCAACGGCGTGACCTGCGGCGGTGTCGCGGCGACCACGTCGGCGACGCCGTCCCGGTCGGCTTCGAGGACCGCCACGGCGAGCCCCACGGCGACCGCGACGGCCACCCGGACGGCGACGGCCACCCCGGCCGCAACGGCGACCAGGACCGCCACCGCGACCGCCACGCCGACGGCCACCACCACGAAGGGCGCCGAGAACTGCACCGACTACGCGGCCCTGGTACGCGGCAAGTACTGGGTGAACAACAACGTCTGGGGCAAGGCCGACGGCACCGGCTCGCAGTGTGTGTGGGAGAACGGCCTGAGCGGTGACAGCCTGAGCTGGGGGACCAGCTGGACGTGGGCCGGCGACAACACCAAGGTCAAGTCGTACGCCAGCTCGGTCCTCGGCTGGCACTGGGGCTGGAAGGTGCCCTCCGGAACCGGGCTGCCGGTCCGGCTGAGCGCCGGCAAGGCGGTCCGGGCCAACTGGAACTTCAAGGTCACCCAGACGACCAGCAACGTGATGAACGTCGCCTACGACCTGTGGCTGCACGACATGGCCCAACCGGACTGGCAGAACAACCCGACCGACGAGGTCATGGTGTGGCTGTACCGCTCCGGTGGGGCGGGCCCGGTCGGCACCAAGCAGGCGACCGTCACGATCGCCGGCACCACCTGGGACCTGTACCGCGGCAACATCGGCTGGGAGGTCTACTCCTTCGTCCGGACGTCGAACACGTCCGCGGCCGACCTGAATCTGACCGACTTCACGAACGACCTGGTGTCGCGGGGCTGGCTCGCCAAGACCAAGTACCTGTCGAGCGTCCAGTCCGGCACCGAGATCTTCACCGGCAGCGGCCGCCTGGACACCACCGCCTACTCCGTGTCGATCGGTTGATCTCGGTCGCTCCGGATGTCGCCCCGTATCCCCTGACGGTCAGGAACGGTCACTTGTCCGACCCCCGTGCCGAACACGCCTTCCGGCAATTCTTCGACGACCATCACACCGACCTGTCCCGGCTCGCCTATCTGGTGACCGGCGACTCGCAGGCCGCCGATGACCTGGCGGCCGACGCGTTCGTGGAGGTGTGGCGGCACTGGGAGCGTGTCCAGGCGGCGGACAGCCCGGTCGCGTACGCTCGCGGCATCGTGACCAACCTGGCCCGTCAGTGGATCAAGAAGCAGAGCCGGGAGCGGTCCGGTCTGCTGCGGCTCGGTCTGCTGCGCCGCGACCGGGCCGAGAGCGACACCCCCGCGGTCCTCGACGTGCGAGCGGCGCTGCAGCGCCTTCCGCAACGGCGTCGCGAGTGCGTCATCCTCCGGTACGCGTTCGACGTGCCGGAACGGGAGGTCGCCACCATCCTCGGCATCTCGGTCGGCGCGGTGAAGAGTCACACCTCGCGGGGCGCCGCCCAGTTGAGCGGCTTCCTGCGCGGGATGCCGCTGACGATGGGAGGCCACCATGGCTGAGCGCCTCCTCCAGCCCGAGCTGGGCGCGGCGCTGCGCCGGGAGGCCGAGCGGCACACCCCGGACCGGACCGCGATGCTGAACCGGATCGCCCGGCGCCGTGCCGAGCCGGTCCGCGACCGGTGGGCGTTCTCGCTGCGCCCGGTGGCCGCCGCGGCGTCGGTGGTGGCGACCATCGTGGTCGGGTTCACCGGGATCAAGCTGGCCGGCGACCGGCCCGTCCCCGCGCCGGCCGCCACCGAGGGCGCGTCCCCGCCGTCCCCGTCCCCGTCGCCCAGCCGTACCTCGCGGGAGAAGTCGGCCGGCCCCACCCGCAAGGTGGAGCGTGGCGCCCCCGCCGGCTCCGGTACGACGCCGGTGGCCCCGGTGTGGAAACCGGTCGACGGCTTCCTCAGCTCCAGCGCCGTGATCGACGGGCATTCGGTCGGTACCTGGGCGCAGGGCAACGTCACCCTCACCACCACCGAACCGGTGACCGAGCTGGACGTGGTGATCGGCGTGGCCCGGACCGGCGGCGTCCGGGAGGCCGGGAAGTGGACGTCGATCCCGGAGTCGATGATCTCCATGGCCGTGACCGGGGAGAAGGACGTGCTGTACTACCGCTTCACGCTCAAGCCGGGCGGCACCCTGGCCCCGGGCAGCTACGTCTTCGCGGCGCAGTACCTGCACGAGGGCGAACGGGACCCGGGCGGCGACAACTACGGCGCGGTCGCCGGCGCCGGGACCAGGAAGGCGGCGGTGACCGGAGCGTTCCCGCCCGGCTAGCAGAACAGCGTGTTGGTTTCGGGTGCGATCCGCGCCCGAAACCCACACGCTGGTGTCTCAGTTGAGGTAGCTGCCCTTCTTGTACTCGGCGTAGCTCATGTTCCAGTCGGTCCAGCCGTTGCCGTTCTTCAGCTTCTCCTCGGTGCCGGAGACCGTGATCACGTCACCCATCATGGTGCGCTTGAACAGCCACTCGCCGAGCGCCTCGGAGACGTTGACACAGCCGTGCGACACGTTGCGGCGACCCTGCACACCCTCCGACCACGGGGCGGCGTGGATGAACTGGCCGCTGTAGGTGATCCGCTGCGCCCAGTCGATCGGTGTCTTGTAACCGTTCACCGGGTCCTCGTCGGTGGTGTCGAAGACGGTGTGCGCCGCCTTGTCCATGATCACCATGGTCCCGCTGGAGGAGGGGGTGCTCGGCTTGCCCAGGCTCACCGGGATCGTCTTGATGACCTTGCCGTCCTGCTTGACGGTCATCTTCTTGGTCTTGTTGGAGACCGTCAGGATCATCTCCCGGCCGATCTTCAGGTCCACCGTGAGGTCGGACCGCCCATACCACCCGTCGCCGAGTTTCACGCCCTTGAGCTGGACGCTGTAGAAGACCTTGGAGCCGGCCTTCCAATACGTCTTGGGGCGGTAGTGCACCTCGGTGGAGCTGATCCAGCGCCAGGTGCCCTCCTGCGCGGGGGAGGCGGTGACCTTCATCCGGCGCTCGACCTCGCCCCGGTACTTCTCCGGGATGGCCCGCCCGAACTTCATGATCAGCGGCATGCCGACGCCGACGGTCTGCCCGTCACCCATGAAGCTGGTCACCCGAACCAGGTTCGCCGGCTCCTTCATCGTGGTGAAGGAACTGGTGGCGGTGTTGTTCTTGCCGTCGGCGGCCGGGGTGGTGAGGGTCACGGTGTACTTCGTGCCCCAGGCCAGCGCCTCGGTGGGACGCCACACGCCCTCGTCCTTGACGAGGGTGCCCTCGATCTCCTTGCCCTTGGCGTTGGTGACCTTGACCTCGGTGTTGGCCGGGTCCTCGCTGTCGTACTTCACCTCGGACCACAGCTCGACACTCTTCGCGTCCGGCTCGGGAGAGGTCACCGCGACGGTGCTCAGGGTGGGCCCGGGGGAAGCGCCCTGCGACGCTCCGGCGGCCCCGTTTCCGCCGCCCTGCCAGGAGGGCTCGTCCTTGCCGCCGCTGCACGCGGCGGTCAGCAGCAGGGTGCCGGCGAGCATCGCGGCCAGGGCCAGGCGTAACCGGCCACGGCCGGTGCGGCCGGCCGGAACGGTCCGCTCGGCTGACCGATTCACATCCATTTCCATGGTCCCCTCACGGCGTCGTTCTCCCCGGCGCCCAATAGTGCCCCGGGATCAAGCGTTGCACCAATCCCGGTTTCGTGCCGTGACCGGTGCAACGCCATCGATGTACCCCGGTGGTGAGAAGAAACCACACGGGTGGCTACAGGGCGCTGCCCTCTTTGAACTTCTCCCAGCTCACGTCCCACGGCGTCCAGCCGTTGCCGTATTCCAGCTCGTCGCCGGTGCCCTTCACCGTGACCGGGTCGCCGATCAGGCTCTTGTCGAACAGCCAGCGGGCGTTCGACGGGGACACGTTGACGCACCCGTGGGACACGTTCGTCCGGCCCTGTGCGCCGGTCGACCACGGGGCCGAGTGGATGTACTGCCCGCTCCAGGTGAGGCGCTGCGCGTACTGGATGTTGGTGCGGTAGCCGTCGGCGCCGTCGGTGTCGGTGGTGTCGAAGACGGTCGCCGCCTTCTTCTCCATGACCACCATGTGGCCGCTGGACGACGGCGTGCTCTTCTTGCCGAGGCTCACCGGGATGGTCTTGACGACCTGGCCGTCCCGGAGCACGGTCATCTTCTTCGAGGCGTTGTCGACCTTCATCTCGAACTTGCGGCCGATCTTGACCTTGGCCGAACGGTCCTGGTCGCCGTAGCGGCCACCGCCGGTGGGCAGCCCGCCGACCGCGATCCGCACGGTGAGCTCGGTGCCGGTCTGCCAGTAGTCGGGCGCCCGGTAGTAGGCCTGGGTGCCGGTCGACGTCCACGACCAGGTGCCCGGCTGCGCCGGCGAGGTCTCCACGAACATCCGCTTCTGCACGGCGGCGCGGTCGGCCTTCTTGATGCCCGGGTTGAACTCGACGACCACCGGCATCGCCACGCCGTAGGTGTTGCCGTCGAACAGGTAGAGCCCGGTGCCCGTCTCCCGGGCCGGCGCGCCCATCGTGGTGAAGGTGGTGTCGGCCGTGGTGGTCTGCCCGTCACTTCCGGTGGCGACGACCTTGGCGGCGTACCGCTGCTTGGCCTTGAGGGGTTTGGCGGGCACCCAGGCCGAGCCGTCCTCGCGCAGCTTGCCCGCGACGGCCTTGCCCTTGGCGTCGGTCAGCGTGACCGAGGTGACCTCGCCGCCGCTGACCTCGAGCCCGATCTCCGTGCTCACCGGCACGTTCTTCTTGTCGGCGGCAGGCGTGATGCTCAGGGTGACCGGGCCACCGGCCGCGGTGGTGTTCTCGGTCACCGGCGCGGCGGAGGCGCTCGCGGTGGTGGCGGGTTCGGCGAAAGCCGGTTTGGCGTCTTCGTCGCCACAGGCGGCGAGGGTGGCGATCAGGCCGATCGCCGTGATCGCCGCCAGGGAGCGGCGGAGGTGAACCATCGTCGGGCCCCGTTCTGGAGTTCTCAGCGCTGACATCCTGACGCATGGACGCAAGTCGCGGGTCCCCCTTCAGGTGGCTTGTGGCCGATTTCAAGGATCTTCCGAGGCCGTGCTAACGTTTTCCCCGTTGTACGGCGAGCGTCGCTAGCTCAACTGGCAGAGCAGCGGACTCTTAATCCGCGGGTTGTAGGTTCGAGTCCTACGCGACGCACTCTCCACGCACACGAAGCCCCAGCCTGATCGGTTGGGGCTTTTTCGTGCCCCCGGGCCGGGTTTCCGGGAAGAGCTCGATAGTTGCGGCCTGCTCAAGCGTGATCCGACGCCTAACTACTGCTCCCAGCCTCCGAAAGTTTCGGAAATTTACCGGCATTTAACGGTTGACGTGACCCGGATGGCTCCGAACAATGAATCAGCGACGGCCGTCGATCCCTTCCGTTCCCGACCTGAAGGTGGATCCCCCATGCGCAAGCTCAGAGCCGTGCTCTGCGGAGTGGCCGGCGTGCTCGCCGCGGCCGGCGCCGTCGTACTGGCCCCCGCCGCCGAGGCCGCCACCACCCTGGGCGCCGCGGCCGCGCAGAGCGGTCGCTACTTCGGCACCGCGATCGCCGCCGGCAAGCTGTCCGACTCGGCGTACACGACGATCGCGAACCGCGAGTTCGACATGATCACCGCCGAGAACGAGATGAAGATCGACGCGACCGAGCCGAACCAGAACCAGTTCAGCTACGCGAACGCCGACCGGATCGTGAACTGGGCCCGCAGCAACGGCAAGCGGGTGCGCGGGCACACCCTCGCCTGGCACTCCCAGCAGCCCGGCTGGATGCAGAGCATGAGCGGCACCGCGCTGCGCAACGCCATGCTCAACCACGTCACCCAGGTCGCCACCTACTACCGGGGCAAGATCTACGCCTGGGACGTGGTGAACGAGGCGTTCTCCGACAACGGCGACGGCGCCCGGCGCGACTCCAACCTCCAGCGCACCGGCAACGACTGGATCGAGGCCGCCTTCCGCGCCGCCCGGGCCGCCGACTCCGGGGCCAAGCTCTGCTACAACGACTACAACATCGACAACTGGAGCCACGCCAAGACGCAGGCCGTCTACAACATGGTCCGTGACTTCAAGTCCCGCGGCGTGCCGATCGACTGCGTGGGCCTGCAGGCGCACTTCAACAGCGGCAACCCGGTGCCCGCCAACTTCTCCACCACCGTGTCGAGCTTCGCCGCCCTCGGCGTCGACGTGCAGATCACCGAGCTGGACATCCAGGGTTCCGGCACCGACCAGGCCAACAAGTACCGGACCGTGGTGGGCGCCTGCCTGGCGGTGGCGCGATGCACCGGCGTGACGGTCTGGGGCGTCCGGGACAGCGACTCCTGGCGGGCGAGCGACACCCCGCTGCTCTTCGACGGCAGCGGCAACAAGAAGGCGGCGTACACGTCGACGCTCGACGCCCTCAACGCGGCCGGGCCGACGACCCCGACCACGCCGCCCACCACCACACCGGCCACCGACTGCCGCAACGGCTACGTCGGGCTCACCTACGACGACGGGCCGAACGCCGGCAACACCACCAACCTGCTCAACGCGCTGCGGCAGAACGGGCTGCGCGCCACCATGTTCAACACCGGCCAGAACGCGGCGGCCAACCCCGCCCTGGTCCGGGCCCAGGTGGACGCCGGCATGTGGGTCGCCAACCACAGCTACACCCACCCGCACATGCTCACCCTGTCCCAGGCGCAGATGACCTCGGAGCTGTCCCGCACGCAGAGCGCCATCCAGTCCGCCGGCGGCGGCACCCCGGTGCTGTTCCGGCCGCCGTACGGCGAGACGAACGCCACCCTGGAGTCCGCCGCCTCCGCCCTGGGCATGCGCACGATCCTCTGGGACGTCGACTCCCAGGACTGGAACGGCGCCACCACGGCCCAGATCGTGCAGCGGGCCGGCACCCTCACCAACGGCCAGATCATCCTGATGCACGACCAGTACGCCGCCACCCTCGCCGCCGTCCCGCAGATCGCCGCCGACCTGCGCGCCCGTGGCCTGTGCGCCGGGATGATCTCGCCCACCACCGGCCGGGCCGTGGCGCCCTCCGGTGGCACGCCGCCGACCACCCCGCCGACCACCCCGCCCGGCGGTGGCGCCTGCACCGCCACCTACTCCGAGGGCCAGAAGTGGAGTGACCGCTTCAACGGCCAGGTGGCGGTCAGTGGGACGAACAACTGGACGGTCACCGTCACCGTCCGCTCCCCGCAGAAGATCATCGCGACCTGGAACGCCACGGTCAGCTGGGACTCCACCGGCAACGTGATGACCGCCCGGCCGAACGGCAGCGGCAACACCTTCGGCTTCACCGTCCAGCACGGCGGCAACTGGGCCTGGCCGTCGCTGACCTGCACCGCGACCTGACCCGTTCCCCACGGCCGCGGGCGCTCCCCGGCGCCCGCGGCCACCCCCCGGGCGACCGGGGGCTCCCCGGAGGTGTGTTAGTCTTCCTCCCGTCGAAAGGCGCTGCTAGCTCAACTGGCAGAGCAGCGGACTCTTAATCCGCGGGTTGTAGGTTCGAGTCCTACGCGGCGCACGACCGGACTGAGGCCCCACCTGATTCAGGTGGGGCCTCAGTGCTTTTCACGACTCACAACCCTTTCGGGCGTCCGGGCCGGGGCCCCGCGCGCCGTATCGTCGCGGCATGACCCGTGTCCTGTTGATTCCGGGAAGCACCCGGGAGGGTTCCCTGCACACCGCGGCGCTGCGGACGGCGGCCCGGTTCGCGCCGCCGGAGATCGCCACCACCCTGTACGAGGACTTGCGCGACCTGCCCGCCTTCGTCCCCGGCGAGGCGCCCATGGGCCCGGTCGCCGAGCTGCGTTCCATGGTCGACGCCGCCGACGCCGTGCTGTTCTGCACCCCGGAGTACGCGGGCTCCCTGCCCGGCAGTCTGAAGAACCTGCTCGACTGGCTGGTCGACGGCGGCGACCTGGGCGGCAAACCGGCCGCCTGGCTGTCCGTGGTGCGGCCCGGCCTGGACGACGGCGCCCGGGCCGGCCTGGAGTCGGTGCTCGACCACGCGGGCGCCCGGCTGTTGCGGCCGGCGTGTGTCCGCATCCCGCTGGAGATGGCCTCGATCGACGGCACCGGCATCGTCGCCGACGGCCGCCTGCACGTCGCTCTGCAGGACATGCTCCAGGCGCTGGCCCGGGTCCTCGCCGACTCCCGGCCCCGCCCGCAGCCGTCGTGGCAGGCGCACTCCAGCGTCTACCCGATCGTGCCGAACCAGGCGCCGACCGGGCGTCCGTTCGTCTGGCCGGAGGGGCTCAGCTGATCGCCCGGGCGGCCCGGCCGCAGGCGTCGGCGCCCACGCAGGTGGTCATGCCGCGCAGCGCGGTGCTCAGTTCGGCGAGCCGTTCCGGCTCCAGCGTGCCGACGATGTTGCGCAGCATGTACGGGTCGGTCTTGCGGTCGAAGTACTCGCGGCTGCCGTCCACGTACTCGATGTAGGTGAACGTGGGTGTGCGCAGCGCGTCGTAGGACGGCGGGATGTTGGCGCTGTCCTGCTGGTAGTCGGGGTCTTTCGGATCGGTGGCGGGGTCGTGGTGCTCGATCACCGTGGACCGCGGCCAGTCCGCCGGGATCTCGCCGTTCAGCATCGGTTCGAAGCTGCGGCCGTCGCAGTCGGCGGGCGCCGCCACACCGGCCAGGTCGGCGAAGGTGGGCCGCAGGTCGATGTTGGCCACCATCGCGTCGACGCTGCGGCCGGCGCCGACCCCGTGACCGGCGACGATCAGCGGCACGTTGACGTCGGTTTCGAAGGCGGTCTGCTTGCCGGAGGGCAGCGTGTACTCGCCCGTGTGGTAGCCGTTGTCGGAGCTGAAGATCACCACGGTCCGGTCGGCCACTCCGGACCGGGCCAGGGTGTTGCGCAGCGCGCCGACCATCCGGTCCACCGACTGCACGGACTGCACCCGCTTGCGGAACTCCACGTCCAGCCGGAGCTTCTGCTCCTTGGTGAGCTTGGGCTTGGTGGACAGCCAGGCCGAGTTCTCCGGGATCCGGTCCCAGGCCGCGGTCCGGGGCGCCTTCAGGCCGGGGAACGACTGCGCGTCCCGCGGCGCCGGAGTGTACGGGCTGTGCGGCGCGTAGGTGGACACCTCGACCATGAACGGCTGCCCGGTCGCGGCCGTGGTGCTGATGAAGTTCGCCGCCTTGCCCGCGATCACGTCGGTCAGGTAGTCCTGCGGCTTGTTGCCGTACCTCTTGATCTGACCGTTCTCGTTCAGGTCATAGCCGAAGTTGTCGTACGCGTTGCCGCCGCCGAACCACTGATCCCAGCCCGGCGGCACGTACGGCTTGCCGGTTCCCATGGTCTTCTTCGGGAAGTACTCGTTGAGGTACTTGCCGAGGAACGCGGTACGGTACCCGGCCGTCTGGAGGTCGGTGGCGAACGTGGATTTCTCGCTGCCCCGGCTGTGGAAGAGGTTGAACCCGCCGTCCGATCCGTGGTTCTTGACGATGCCGGTGTTGTGCGGGTACTGACCCTTCAGGATCGAGGCACGCGACGGGCAGCACAGCGAGTCGGTGACCGTGTAGTTGGTGAACGTGGTGCCGTCCCGTTGGAGCTTCCGCACGTTGGGCATGTACTGCACGAGGTTCATCGACAGGTCGTCGACCAGCACGAAGACGATGTTCGGCCGGACCGGTGTGCTTGTGCTCTCCGTGGGGTCGCCCGTGGTGAAGGCGGGCGTCGCCGGGGACCCGGTGGACGTCGACGACGACTCCGGGTGAGCGACGGAGAGCGCGCCTGACGGGGCGGCGGGACTGCCGCATCCAGCCGCGGCCAGTAACGACGAGACGGCGGCGAGAACGCCGAGAGTGCGGAACGACATGGTGGCGCGGCTTCTCCATCTATGAGAGGTCCCCAGGAGGGTAATCGGCGACCGGCCGGCGGTCTTGCGGTGGTTGCTTACCTCTTTCGCAGATGATCTTTAAGAAAGCCTGAACGGCCCGGATTCGGCCGCTGTGCGGGCGGATAGTGGACACCTTCCCAGGAGGTGATCCGTACCAGTGGCCAGTACCACCGAACCGCACCGGGCGTACGTCGTCGTGGTGGCGTCCCCGGAACCGCGACCGCGCCGCCTGCGGCGACCGACCGCCCGCCGCCCTCATCTGCCCATTCGCCCGCCCCGTACGCCGCGGGTGCCCCGCAGGCCCGTCGTCTGACCGTTCGTGCCGGCGCCGGAATCCATCGACACGGATCGCCGGGATCCGGTTCCGGCGTGCTGGAGCGGCGAAGTGATCGATCTCACCGTACCCGCCTCGTGCCCGCCCACCCGCGCCGCACCGGCCCGGTCCACCTCCGACGAAGCTCCTGGCATGATGGCCGCCGTGCCGGATCCTCATGACCTCCACCAGCCGACGGCCGTGATGCCGGTGGTGGAGCAGCGCGGCGTCTACCGGGCCGCCAACCACCACCGGACCGTGCTGCTCGCCGCCGCGGCCGCCGCGGTCGTGTTGCTGGCGCTCGTGGTCCGGCTCTTCTCCGGCGACGACGAAGCACCCCCGCCGCCGGTGGCCGCGCCCCCGGCGGTGACGACCTCGACGGCGTCCGCCGAACCCACGGGGGATCCCGCCGAGGAGGCCACGACCACCCCGCCGGCGACCGTGTCGACGGCCGTCGTGACGGTGCGCCCGGCCCGGCCGGGCCAGATGATCGCCGCGCTGCGGGCCGTGGTCGACTCGCTGGAGGACCAGGACCAGATCGACGACGACGGCGCCGACGCACTGAACCGCCGTCTGCGGGACGCCGCGAGGCGGCTGGAGCGGGGCAAGCCCAAGGAGGCGTCCCGCAAGATCGACGAGTTCGCCAAGAAGCTCGCCGAACTGCGCAAGGACGACGACATCAGCCGCTCCGCCTTCAGCACCCTGGCCGCCGGCGCGGCCCAGATCAAGGCGGCGCTGCCGGGCGCCTGACTCAGAGCACGCCCAGGTCGGCCATCCGCTGGATCTCGACGCTCTGCTCGATCGCGGTCTCCTTCGCCATCTTGGCGAGCCGCTCCTCCGACCCGGTACGCAGCAGGTCGCCCACCATCTTCGTGGCGCCCTGGTGATGTGCGGTCATCATCGTCACGAACCGCCGGTCGAAGTCGGCGCCCCGGGCCGCGGCCAGTTCGCTGAGAGCCGCCGCGGACTGCATGCCGGGCATCGTGGCGTGATCGTGGGCCGGATCGGACTCGGGCTGCCCCCGGTCGGCCAGCCAGGTCCGCAGCACCGCGATCTCCGGGCCCTGCGCCGCCGTGATCCGGCTCGCGATGTTCTTCACGCCCTGATCCGTGGCCCGGTCGGGCACCAGATCGGCCATCTGCAGGGCCTGCGCGTGGTGGACGATCATCATCTGCGCGTACGAGACGTCGGCCTTGTTGTAGGTGGAGGCGGCGGGCGGCTGCACGTGATCGGAGTCGGTCACCTTCGCGGACTCCCCGGGTTTGCCCGGCACCACGACGCGGATCGGTGACGACGAGGCGGACGGCGCGCTCACCGGTTCGTCCGATCCGGACGACCGCGCGGCCAGCACGGCGCCCACCGTGCCGAGAAGGACCAGAGTTGCGGCGGTCAGGGCCCATGCGCGGCGCTGTTGCATGTTTTTCCTTTCCGGCAGGCGGCCCCCACGAGCGTGCCGCGACGGTTATCGTAACGACCGACATCGCTGTCACAGATCGTACGGGCGACACAACTCGCCGTACGTCATGGAGGGAGCTTCATGAAGCATCCTGCCCCACAAGGGCGGCTCAAGCGCCTGTCCTGTATCGGGGCCGCGGCCATCCTGTCCACATTGTTCCTGGTGGCGCCGGCTCAGGCCGACCCAGCCGTGATCCCGGGCGTGGACCAGATCGTCAGCAGCCCCAACATCAAGCAGATCGCCAACGTGCCCAAGCAGGGCCCGTTCGCGCCGGAGAACGCGCTGAACAGCGACCTGGCCTTCCAGGGGAAGTACGCGTACGCCGGCAACTACAACGGCTTCACCGTCTACGACATCAGCAAGCCGAGCGCCCCGGTGGCGATCACCCAGCTGCTCTGCCCGGGCTCGCAGAACGACATCTCGGTCTGGGGCGATCTGCTGTTCCTCGCCACCGACTCGATCCGCAGTGACGACTCGTGCGAGAGCGCCCCGGTGCCCAGCTCGGAACCGTCCACTGTGCCGCGCTGGGAAGGCGTCAAGGTCTTCGACATCAGCGACCCGCGTAATCCCGAGTACGTCACGGCGGTCAAGACCGACTGTGGCTCACACACCCTGACGCTCGTTCCGGGCAAGGGGCACGACCGTTCGGTCTACGTCTACGTCTCCTCGTACAACCTGGACGTCGTCGACCTGCCGAACTGCGCGCTGCCGCACGACAAGATCTCGATCATCAAGGTGCCGTTGAAGAAGCCGCAGGCGGCGAGCCTGATCGCCGCGCCGGTGCTCTTCCCGGACGGTGGCTTCCCGGGTGACGCCGACAGCCGCCGGACGACCGGCTGCCACGACATCACCGCCTACCCGGCCAAGGACATCGCGGCCGGCGCCTGCATGGGTGACGGCGTCCTGCTCGACATCTCCCGTCCGGCGTCGCCCAAGGTGATCACCACGGCGCGTGACGCGGAGAACTTCGCGTTCTGGCACTCGGCGACGTTCGACAACGACGCCACCAAGGTCGTCTTCACCGACGAGCTCGGCGGCGGTGGCGGCGCGGAGTGTCTGCCGTCCATCGGCGCGAACAAGGGCGCGAATGCGATCTACGACATCACGGGCAAGGGAAAGAACCTGAAGCTCGAGTTCCGCAGCTACTTCAAGATCCCGCGGGACAACGCTCCGACCGAGAACTGCGTGGCCCACAACGGCTCGCTGATCCCGGTCAAGGGCCGCGACATCATGGTCCAGGCGTGGTATCAGGGTGGCATCTCGATCTGGGACTTCACCAACTCCCGCAAGCCGGTGGAGATCGCCTACTGGGAGCGCGGCCCGCTCAGCCTCGACCGGCTGATCGTCGGCGGTTCCTGGTCGGCCTACTGGTACAACGGCTACATCTACTCCAACGACATCCAGAAGGGCTTCGACGTCCTGGAGGTCAGCGACCGCCGCATCGATCGTGCGGAACGGGAGCGGACGTGGCAGTTCAACCCACAGACCCAGACCGACTACCGCAGATGGTGAACTGAGCGCCAGAGCGTGACCCGGCCCGGTGTGACCGCCCATCACACCGGGCCCCGCCACGTGTGCAGCGCCCACCACCAGCGGACGGTCTCCAGCACGGTGAGTCGCTCGCCGAAGCCGGTCAGCTCCCGCAGCCGCCGCAGCCGGTAACGGACCGTGTTCGGATGCAGGTGCAGGGCGCTCGCCGTGAGGTCCAGCCGCTGCCCGTGATCCAGAAAGGACAGCGCCGTGCCGGCCAGTTCCCGATGGAACTCGTCGGCCGGATCCAGCGCCGCGAGCAGCCCGTGCCGCAGAAAGCCGGCCAGCATCGGCTGCGCCGCCAGCGCCGTCTCCGCGGCCAGCCCGGTCACCTCGTGCGGCCCGGTCACCCCGCGATCGCGAGCCGCGTGCAGCGCCAGGCGGGCGAGGCGGTGCGCCTCCGTCGCCTTCTCCAGCGGTACGGGCGGAGTCGTCACCAGTACGGCCGGCGCGACCGCGGTCAGATCGGGAAGCCGCGGGGTGAGCCCGCACAGCCGGCCCCGCACCGGGCCGAGGATCCCGCCGCACCGGGCGAACCCGCGCTCCAGTTCCCGCACCCGGGCCGGCTCGGCCAGGTCCGACACGGCGCAGTGGTACCGGCCGCCGGGGGTGAGCCCGAACCGCGCCGGATCCACACCGTCGCTGTCCTCGCCGAGCAGCAGGTGGCGCAGCACCCGGACGCGGGCGGCCCGCCGGTCGCTGTCGAGCTGCCGTTCCGCGGTCCGGTAGCCGTCCAGGACGTGCCGTTCCAGCGCGTTGCCGTACCGGTCGAGGCGCAGCAGCCCCTGCAGCAGCACGTCGTCGGGCAGGCCGGCGGCCCGGCCGCGGGCGATCGCGATCTCCAGGATCCGGCTGCGGCCGGCGTGCACCCCGGAGAGCAGAGCCGCCATCGGTACGCCGAGCGCCGCGCCCTCCGCCCCGAACCGGGCCGCCTCGGCGAAGTCGCCGCCGTCCGGCTCGCCGGGCCGCAGGAAGGTGGCGCATCCGGCCCGGATCAGCGCGGCGACGTAGCGGCGGCTCTCCGCCTTGGGCAGCCGGGCGGCCTCCGGCGACTGCGCCCGGGCGGCGGCCACCACGTCGTCGACCAGTTGGGCGTCCTCGGCCAGCCCGTGCACCAGCGTGGCGAGAGGGCCGGGTTGTGTACGGGCGACAACCGGGGGCGTCCGCATTGGTCCTCACAACCTATCGATGTGAGTCTTCCTCTTGTTCCCATGGTGTTACCGCAAAGTAACAGGCCACGATATCGATGGGAATCACATGAAGGCTCATCTCGTACCCCTCGCTCTCGGCCTCGTGCTCGCCGCCGGCGCGGCCGTCGCGCCCGGGCAGGCGGCCGCCGCGCCCGCCCCGCGCCAGGTGATGTTCGTCGGCAACAACTGGGACGGCACCGTCGACGTGATCGAAGCCGGCGGCGCCTACACCCGCATCGGCCGGCTCAACGTGGTCCCGGACCGCGCCCAGCGGCTCGCCGAGATCTACCTCAACCCGATCCGGCTGGCCTTCTACCTCGGCATCCAGCAGGGACCGGGGGAGGGACACGACCAGCTCGCCGACGACATGTACACCACCCCGGCCGGCGACGCCCTGGTCATCTCCCGGCCCAGCTTCGCCGACGTGGTCTCGATCGACCTGGCCACCGGGAAGCTGCGCTGGCGGTTCCCGGTCAGCGGCTTCCGCTCCGACCACATGGCGGTCTCCCCGGACGGCCGCTCGGTCGCCGTCTCCGCCTCCACCGGCAACACCGTCCACGTGCTCGACATCGTCACCGGTCGGCAGCTCGGCTCCTTCGCGACCGGCGACAAACCGCACGAGAACGTCTACACCGGCGGCGGCCGGCACCTGTGGAACATGTCGATCGGCGAGGTCAACACCGCCCTCGACGACCCCTGGCTGGACTTCACCAAGGGCGACCGGAAGATCACCGTCGCCGACACCGCCACCTTCAAGGTGGTCCGCACCATCGACATGCGCACCCGCCTGGACGCCGCCGGCCGCAAGGACCTCTCCGACGCGGTCCGTCCCGCCGTGTTCACCCCGGACGAGTCGAAGCTCTACTTCCAGGTGTCGTTCTTCGCCGGCCTCGTCGAGTACGACGTGGCCACCGACCGGATCACCCGGATCAAGGACCTGCCGCAGAACCCGGCCACCGACCCCGACCGCACCACCTGGGTCAACGACTCCCGCCACCACGGCCTGTCGATCAGCCGGGACGGCGCCAGACTCTGCGTCGCCGGAACCATGGACGACTACGCCACCGTCGTCGACCGGGCCACGCTCACCCCGGGGCCGCTCGTCACCGCGAGCAAGCCGTACTGGGCCACGGTGAGCGCCGACGGCCGTGACTGCGTGATCTCCGAAGCCGGCGCCGACCGGGTCACCGCGATCAGCTTCGCCACCGGACAGGCCGTCGCCTCGGTGCCGGTCGGCGACCATCCGCAGCGCGTACGCATCGGCTACCTGCCGGCCGGCTGGACCGCCCCCTGAGACTGCTCCTTGCGGGCGCGCTTGTGCTCGTACATCGCGGCGTCGGCCTGCCGCAGCAGGCCGTCGCCCGGGGTGCCGGCCGAGACGCCCACACTGGCGCCCACGGTGAGCAGCAGGCCGCCGATCGGCATCGGCTCGGCCAGGAGCACCGTGATCCGCTCGGCCAGCCGTGCCGCCTCGGCCGCCGGGATCCCCGGCAGCAGCACCGCGAACTCGTCCCCACCCAGCCGTGCGGCCAGCTCACCGGCGCCCAGCAGCCCGGTGAGCCGCCCCGCGACCTCCTGCAGCACCTGGTCGCCGGTGTGGTGCCCGTGCCGGTCGTTGATCTCCTTGAACCCGTCCAGATCGATCAGCAGGATGCTCACCGACTCGGCCGGCTCGGCCAGCCGCCGGCGCAGCAGCACCCGGTTCCCCAGCCCGGTCAGCGCGTCGTGGGTGACCTGCCGCTGCAACTCGTCGTGCAGCGCCCGGGCCTCGGTGGCGTCCCGCGCGTTCAGCACCACGCCGCCGACGTTCGGGTTGTGCGTCAGATCGGTGGTGATCACGTCCAGCCACCGGTACGACGAGTCGGCGTGCCGCCACCGCACCTGGGTGGTGATCCCGGTTCCCGGCTCGTCGGCCAGCTTCCGGGCCAGGTCGGCCACCACCGGCACGTCGTCGGTGTGGGTGCGCTCGTGCAGCGACGTGCCCACCAGCTCCTCCGGTGTCAGGCCGAGCACGCGCAGCGCGGCCGGACTGGCGTACCCGATCGTCCCGTCGTAGTCCAGCACCAGTGTCAGATCCGAGGTGTGCTGGACCAGCGCGCGGAACCGCTCCGCCTGCCCATCCAGCTCGGTGAGCAGCCGCTCGTTGTCCCGCAGCGCCGCCACCTGCCGCCCCAGCACGAGCGCCGTGATCGCCACCGCGCCGATCGCCACCCCCCACACCCGCAGGTCGACCGTGCCCACCGCGAGCGACGCCACCAGCAGCACCTGGGTGGCGACCACCGCCAGATAGGGCAGCCGGCTCGGCCGGGCCCCCGGACCGGCCGGCCGATTCTCGGTGAGACGTGCCCCGCGCAGCTGCTGCAGACGCAGGCTCGCCGAGGTGATCACACACGGGAGCAGCTGCACGACCATCATGCCGCCGGGACCCGGGTCGCCGATCAGGCCCGAGGTGATCGGCGCGGCGAACGCGGTGCCGGCCACCCCGAGGCTGGCCGCCACCCCGGCCGACCGGGTGAACGGGGCGGTGCCACTCATGATCAGCTTGAGCAGCCCGAACGTGATCAGCAACATCACCACGGCCGTCGCCGCGGCGCCCCAGCGGTCGGCGGTTCGCCGCCCGCTCAGATCCGTCGCCAGCACGAAGTACCACAGGAAGACCGCCACGCCGGTGAGCACCGTGGCCGCGTCGAACCAGAGCCGCAGCCGCTGCCGCCCGGCGCCGCCGAGCGGATGCCGCAACATCGCCCCCACCGCCACCGACATGCCGCAGACCACCAGCGCCGTCTGCACGCTGCTGATCGTGGTGAGCGACGGGTCGGCCAGCACCAGGGCGGTCTGATAGCCGTCACCGGCCATGGAGCAGGCACACGCGATCGTCACGGCCCGCCAGAACCGGCGACCGGCCGCCGGCAACCCCGGCTGGCCGGCCAGGCGCCAGGCGAAGTACGTGTTCGCCACGTCGAGCCCGGTCTGCAGCGCCCACGACGTGGCTCGTTGCTCGCCGAGACGCAGGAACCAGGGCACCAGCAGCACACCGAGCGCCACCAGCGCGACCAGGGCCGGATCACCGAATGATCGCTTCGGCATGAGGGCTCCCGTCGCTGACAGCACCGGACGGCATCCGGTCGATCCAGTCCATCGGCCGGACCCGGGCCGACGTGAGCGAACCTCCGATCGGGTTCAAGCGGGCGGACCGCGTGGAACAGGGCGCTCCCGCGGTGCCGGCTCAGGTCCTGCCGCCCCTTCGCCGCCATCCGCTCACCCTGACGGGGGCCTGGCGGCCGCGGGACTGGCGTGCCGAAACGGACTTAACGGTATATCCAGGTACTTTTCTGGGCATGGAGACGATGGGTCGCGGCGCGCTGCGCCGGCTGTCGTCCTTCCTGCTGCCGCTGTTGCTCACGCTCGTCGCGGCGGTCGGCCTCGGGGCCGGCGGGTTCGCGGGCGCCTCATCCCACCACGCGGTTCACACCGCCCCGCCGGCTCCGGCGACCGGTATCGGTGCGGACCTCGACTCCGCCGCCGGTCAAGCCCCCGACGCGCATCCGAGCGCGGGGACCGGGTTCGCGTCGCCCTCAGACGTAGACGCCTCTTGCGCCGAGGCGGGGCTCGTACGGCGTACCGCTGAAGGATGCCCGGCCCGCCGCCTGCCGGACCGGACCGGCACGCTGGCCACGCAGCACGCCGCCGGGATCTTCGGCCCGCGCGCCCCTCCCGCGATCTGAGACGCGGCGGCCGTCGGCCGGTCCACCTTCCCGGCGATTGATCTCCGCGATCAGTGCCCCGCGTCCTCTCGCGGCCCGCGGTGTACGCCTCGGCGGACGGCTCGCCGTGCGCTCCACCGTCCTTTGATCGTTTCCGGCCAGATCACCGCCGTCACGCCACCTGCCCGGATGCCCCCTGACCCTTCTTGCCCGCCCGCCGTACGCCGAACCGAACGGAACCCTGTGAACCTCCTTGCCGAAATGCTGCTGGCCGAGCCCGCCCCGATCGCCGTCTGGGCCGTCCTGATGCTGCTCGCCCTGCCCGCTCTGATCGTCCTGGCCAGTCCCGACGGGGTGCGCAATCCGGGATTCGTGCTGGTGGAGACGGCCGCGTTCGTGTGCGGGTGGCGGCAGCGCCGGGAAGCGCGGCGGGCACGGCGGGCGGCCGAGGTGGCGCACGCGGTCCGGTTCGCCGGGGAGGTGCGGGTGGCGGCGACACAGGCCGGCGAGGCGGTCGACCGCTGGCAGGGGCACTGGCAGACGGCCGCCGACCGGATGGACGCGGCCTTCGCGGCGTGGCAGGCCGCCGACGCGCGCTGGACCCGCTGCCGGGCGACGGCGGCCTTCGGCGCGCCCTGGACCCCGCAAAGCCCTTCGGAGTACGCGTGCCGCGAGCGATTCCTGCACGACGCCGTCCGCACCGCGGCCGACCGGGGCGAGTTGCCGGCCACCGCCGTGGTGGACGCGCTGACCGGTGGTGGCGGCTGGGACGCCTGGCTGCACCCGGTGGAGCAGGAGGTGGCGGTGTCCCGGGCGTCGGCGGCGCATCTGGCGCGGGTCTACCGGGAGGCGGTGGCGGCCGAGCGGGCGGCCTGGCACGACGTCCAGTTGGCCCGCCGGAGCCGGGACAGCCTGGTGCGGGAGGCCGCGAACGCCACGGCCCGTGCCGCCGTGGCCGCCCCGGAGCGGGCCGGGCAGTGGCGGCGTTCGGCGTTCGCGCAGGCGGCCTGATCCGCCGCTCACGCTCGGTGGTGTGCGATCAACCCGGTGTCAGCGATTCTGGCCGATCTTCATCATCAATCGGAGAATCCTTCGGAATTGCCCGCGGAATGCTCCGAGAATAGTGATGGCCCTGCCACGGAAAGTGGCAGGGCTGCGCCGATGCCGCGGCGCCCGCGAGGGCGGGTCGCCGCGGCATCCCTCAAGGTGCAGATCGCGAAAGTCGACCTTGGCGCAGGTCTTCCATCGCCACGCACCTATCGGTAGGCTCTCACGAAACGATGTCGAATTCGCCGTCCTTGGCAGAGTCCACGAAGGCGGTCCACTCCGCTGGTGTGAACATGAGGGCCGGTCCCATCCGGTCCTTGCTGTCACGGACGGCAATTCCCCCGTCGAGGAATGCGACCTCGACGCAGTTGCTGCCGCCGGTACCGTTACTACGGCTGCCCTTCTTCCAGACGGCCCCGTCGATTTGGTGCGCAAGCAACTCAAGCACCTCCCTTCGATGTGATCGTTCGTCGGGAGTGCTAAGCGACGAGCAGACTCTCGATCATCTTGATGGTCGTGCGATGGTCGAGCGCCATGACGCTCAATCGCTCGAACTCCTGCCGATACCAGTCAACCATGTCTGGTTGTTCCTCGTACAAGTCTCCCGCAAGACCTTCCATATAAACAACATCCAAATGGGTGGTCTCCCGGAACTCCAATAACGCCGCCGGCCCGCTCAGGAACGGGTGCCCACCAGCGCTGAAGGGCAGTATCTGCAGGAAAACATTCGGCAATTTAGCTATCTCGATTAAATGGCGGAGCTGCTCCTCCATGACCTCGGCGCCGCCGATCATCCGGTGCAGGACGCCCTCATCCATGAACGCCGACAACTCCAGCGGACGCTCGCTGGTCAACCGCCCCTGACGGGTGAGCCGCAGCGTGATCCGCCGGTCGATGTGCTCCTCGGGATCGGTCGGGCGTCCGCTTCTCATCAGTGACCGCATGTACGCGGGAGTCTGCAGCAGACCGGGCACGAGCACCGGCTCCCAGGCCCGCATCGCCGAGGCCGCGGCCTCCAGGCCCACGAAGTTCCCCGGCCGCATGATGTCCCGGTAGTCGGTCCACCAGGTCCGCTCCCGCGACTGCCGGGCCAGCTCCACCAGCGCCTCGCGATAGTCCTGATCGCGCACGTTGTAGAGAGTGAGCAGGTCACGCACGTCCCGCGGAGTGACCGCCACCCGGGCGGTCTCGATGCGGGTCACCTTGGCCGAATGCCACTCGAAGTGGCGCGACACATCCTGCTGAGTGAGGCCCGCGGCCTCCCGGCATCGTTTCAGCTCCGCCCCCAGCCGGCGGCGACGCAGCGTCGGACCCTCGATATCGGACACCTGGGACTCCCTACGGTCCTGATGGAGTCGATATTACGACCGCTTCCTCACGATCCAGTAACCCATTCATGATCGCTTTAATCGAAAGATCAATAAAGAGGGCCTCGGCAGCGGGGCCTGAATAAGAAGTCTAGTACTTCTTGTATTGACCTTGGTGTTGGGTACATGATGCTCCGGACATCGAGTTCTGTCTTGTTTCCTACATAGGTAAAAGATCATTGGAACTTGCGTCTAAGGGGCGTGGGCGGAGTGTTGGCTGACCAGTATTACCTGATCGCACACGAGGATCGAACGGGGCGATCGCGCCTGCATCCTCGCGCGACCGGCCTGGGGCTGGCTGCCGCTTTACTGGCGGAGCTGGTGCTCGAAGGCCGCATCGGCGTCAATGACGGGGATCTGCTCGTGCTGGACCGGCGACCGCCTCGAGACGCGCTGAATCACGACATTCTGGACCTGCTCAATGCTCAGCCACAATACCGTGACATGCGCACCTGGCTCGCTTTCCTCTCACAAGACGCCGGGCTGCGCGTGGCGGAGCGGCTCATGCGGGTCGGTGCGGTCGAGCTCGTGACTCGGCGCCGGATGCTCGGCAGTACGCAAACCCTCTACATGCCCAACACCGCCCGCCAGCGCAACGCCGCGGCCTGGGCCTCGACGCGGGTCGCCAACATGCTGGTCCGCGGGCTGGATCTCAACCTCCCCGACCGCATGCTGGTCGGCCTCGTGGTGGCGACCGGACTCACCCGCCATGTCATGTACGGCTTCGAGAACTACCCGCACATCTATCACGCCTTGCCGAGCATGATCGCTTCTCTCCCCAGCGATCTCCGCGAGATCGTGGAGTGCACCGAGTCCTCGGTGGGCTCCGCCCTCACGGTCGGCCGGCGGTGAGTCCGGCCGGCCGCCATCAACGCCGGCGTGACAACGCCGACATGTGGGCCGAACGGGTGTTGATGGAACGCAGACGGGCATCCGAACCGGACCTGATCTCGCGTGCGCTCGCCAGTAACCGGCTTGGTGTGCCTTCGGTCGTCTTCTTCGGTGTGGCGGGCGCGGCTCCGCTGACCGTGGTCATCGGTGGTATCTCGACGGTCTACGCGGTGATCGGGCAGACGGCGGCTCCGGTGGTCTACCTGGTGGTGGCGGCGATCCTGTCGATCTTCACGGTCGGTTTCGTGGCGATGAGCCGGCACATCGTGAACTCCGGGGCCTTCTACTCCTACATCAGCCACGGTTTCGGGCGTGAGCTGGGAGTGTCCGCGGCATTCGTGGCTCTACCCGCCTACGCCATGATGCAGATCGGTCTATTCGGGCTCTTCGGCGTGGTTGCCTCAGGGGTGCTGGAGGCGTTCGGCCTGCAAGCGTCCTGGGTGGTCTGCGCCCTGGTCGCATGGGCGCTCGTCGCGGTGCTCGGCATCCTCTGGGTCGATCTCAGCGGCAAGGTCCTCGGCGTGCTGCTCGCCGCAGAGATCGCCGTGGTTCTGGTCTACGACCTGATCATGGTGGCCAACCCGGCCGGCGGTGAGGTCAGCTTCGCCACCCTCGATCCGGTCCAGCTGCTCACCCCCGAGGTGGCGGCCATGATGGTGCTGGCCATCGCTGGATTCGTCGGCTTCGAAGCAACCGTGGTTCTCTCCGAGGAGGCGAAGGACCCGAAACGGACGGTGGCCCGGGCCACCCACTTCTCAGTGATCGTGGCCGGCCTGCTCCTCGGCGCCTCTGCCTGGGCCATGTCGGTCAGCACCGGACCGGGGCGCATCGTGGCGGTCGCCCAGGAGGAGAAGACCGACCTGGTCTTCACACTGGTGGCGCCACACGTGCCGGAGATTCTGGTCAGCATCGGCTATCTGCTCTTCATGACCAGCATCTTCGCGGCGCTGCTCGCCTTCCATGCCGCGGTAGCGCGCTACCAGTTCGCTCTCGGCCGGGAAGGAGTGCTACCGAGCATGTGGGGATACACGCATCCGCGGACCGGTGCGCCGGTGGTCGGCTCGGTCGCGCAGAGCATCCTCGCGCTCGGCGTGATCATCCTCTACTCGTTCCTCGGGGCGGATCCGCTGGTGTACCTGTTCGCCTGGCTGACCACGGTCGGCGGGCTCGGTGTGCTGATCCTGATGTGGAGCGCATCGGCGGCGGTGGTCGCGTTCTTCCTGCGAAATCCGGGCCGGGAGAACGTCTGGCGCTCGATGGTCGCGCCGATCCTCGCGTTCTTCCTCCTCAGCGTCGTCCTCGATGCCACCGTCATCGGACTGGGGGACATCCTGCAGGTGCCCGAGGGGTCGCCGTTCCGGTGGATCTTCCCGGTCGCCTATCTCATCTGCGCGGTGCTCGGAATCTTCTGGGCACTGATGATGCGCCGGTGGCGCCCGCACTCCTACGCCATGATCGGGCGCGGTGGCGCTGGACGGTCCGTTCTCGATCTACCGGACCTCAACCGGCCGCACTCCCACGCGCTCGCCGGCGGCAACAGTCACATGCAGTCGATCAGGTAGGGAAACGGTCATGACCTATGCCATTCAGGAACTCGTGGTCCGGCACGTTTCACCGCTGGACACCGCAGAGATCACCGAGCTCGTGGCGGACGCCATGTGGGACGGTCCAGTCGCGCGTTGGCTCCACCCGGATCCGATGGCACGCCGCAGAAACGCCCCCCGCTACTTCGAGATCTTCGTCGAACACGCGGTGCAGTACGGCGAGGTGTACGGCACCGCCGACGAGACCGGGCGGATGGACGGCGTCGCTCTCTGGTTCCCGCTGACCTCGATGATCCCTCCGCCGGCCGACTATGACCGGCGGGTGAAGGAGGCCGCGGAGGAGGCGACCGACCGGGTTCACCAACTGGACGCCGCGCTCGACGCCGACCATCCGCTGGAGCCGCACCACTATCTTGCCTTCCTGGCCGTGCGGCCGAGTCGGCAGAACCGGGGCGTCGGTAGCGCCCTGCTCGACCGGCACCACGCCAGGTTGGATCGAGCCGGGATACCCGCCTACCTGGAGGCGAATGACTCCCGGAACCGTGACCTCTACCTCCGGCACGGATACCAGGTCCGGTCCGTGATCGAGCTACCCGACGGACCGCCGCTCTGGGCGATGTGGAGGGAGCCTATGGCTTGACCGAGGTGACCGGATCATGCGGCCGCTGGGAACTCATAAGCCCAGAACTGCTCCTCGTCCATGCGTTTGGCACGCATCGTGCCGCCCGCGAACCGGTTCAGAATCCGCTCGGTGGCGCGGCCCATGTTGCGCTTGACGTCGTTGTACCGGCAGAAGTCGAGGGCGATGATGCCGTTCTGAGCGGCGGCGGTGTTGAACATCGCCTCCATGAGCTCCAGCAGTGTCCGGGATGAGCGGGAAGCGCGATCAACCGCGACGAACCCGGCGTACCAGATTCGGCGTTGCCGGTACAGCTCCGGCCACTGCCGTTCGAAGTACTCCGGGGAGATCAGCGGCATCGCGTAGAGATCGTTGCTGAACGTTGCGAGGCCGCAGAGGTTGCCCTCTTCGTCGAAGCAGACGTATTTCTCCACTCTTGGGTCCGACATGACGTCGTCGAACTCCGACTGGTACATGAGGTGACGCTGCACTGCCAACGACCGCATCTCACCGAGAGCGCGCTCGTAGAGCTCCCAGGCGGCTTTGTGCATGTCGTCGTCGGTGATCTGGTCGAGCACTTTGACAAGCATGGCTGCTCCCTCCGGGCCCCGTGACAGCCGGCCCGCTGCATCGTACTTACGAAGGTCGATTGCAGTTGACCGTCAGAGTACGAAGAGCAATAGGGTCACGACAATGCGTTGCCGAAGATTCAACGTGCCAATTCCAGATTGGAGGGATGTTATTGAATGATCATGTGCAACTTGCAAAAGTTGCAGGTAGCAGCGCTGGGCAGCCCCGCTGGAGTTCTGGTTGGCATTTCTTGCGGAAGCCGCGGTAATCGGTAGATGAAAGTGCATGATTCCGTGAGTCGTCCTTTCTGTGGAATACACCGAGTACTAGCCTCCGTGCGATTGGCGTCTTGTTGACGCCTTGCCACCGGGACCCCCTTCGACGACGCGGCGGGGCGTCTCCGGCGAGTCTGCGGGCCACCGCTGGGCGAGGAGCGCATCCCCCGCTCGCCCCGGGTGGTCCGCAGTCATGTGCGCGCATCGATTGACATAGTTTGGAGTCCATACATAGTCTGCCGAGATCAGAGCGGGAGCGCTCCCAACCCTCCCGCCGTCCTCGCTACGAAGCCAAGAAGCTAGGAGCGTCATGACGCGACTACTCGGCAGGCTGCTCGCGCTCGTCCTGATCCTCGGCGGGATGACGTGGGCGAGCCCTGCTCAGGCGGCGCCCACCGCGGCCACGATCACGAAAGCCATGCAGCCCGGCTGGAACCTCGGCAACACCCTCGACGCCACCGGAGCCGACGAAACCTCGTGGGGCAACCCGCGCGTCACCCGTGAGCTGCTGAAGAACATCCGCGCTCAGGGCTTCAAGAGCATCCGCGTCCCGGTCACCTGGGGCCGGCACCAGGGCCCGGCGCCGGACTACACCATCGATCCCGCCTACCTGGACCGCGTACGGGAGGTGGTGGGCTGGGCGCTCGACGAGGGCTTCTACGTGATGATCAATATTCATCACGACTCGTGGCAGTGGATCGCCACCATGCCCACCGACCACGACAACGTGCTGGCCCGCTACAACGCGATCTGGACGCAGGTGGCCGGCGCCTTCCGGGACGCCTCGCCGAAGCTGGTCCTGGAGAGCGTCAACGAGCCGCAGTTCTGGGGCAGCTCCGGCGACGCCGAGAACTACGCGCTGCTCGCCGAGCTGAACACGTCCTTCCACCGGATCGTGCGCGGCACCGGCGGCGGCAACGCCGAGCGTTTCCTGGTCCTGCCGACCCTGCACACCAACGCCGATCAGGGCCGCCTCGACGCGCTGGCCGCCGAGTTCACCGCGCTGAACGACCCGAACCTGATCGCCACCGTGCACTACTACGGATACTGGCCGTTCAGCGTCAACGTGGCCGGCGGCTACCGCTTCGACGCGACCGCGCAGCAGGATCTGCTCGGCACCTTCCAACGGCTCCGCGACAGCCTGATCAGCAAGGGCATCCCGGTCATCCTCGGCGAATACGGCCTGCTCGGCTTCGACCGCCACACCGGCACCATCGAACAGGGCGAGAAACTCAAGTTCTTCGAGCTCTTCGGACAGCAGGCCCGCGTCTCCGGGGTCACCACGATGCTCTGGGACAACGGCCAGCACTTCGACCGTACGGCCGGGGTGTGGCGCGACGCCGAGTTGTTCGGCCAGATCTCGTCGAGCTGGCGCACCCGATCCGGCACCGCGGCGAGCGACCTGGTGTTCGTGCGGCGCTCCGCGCCGGTCACGGCGCAGACCGTCACCCTCAACCTCAACGGCCTCGGCTTCACCCACGTCCGGCTCGGCGAGACCACACTGCGCCGCGGCCCCGACTACCAGGTCTCCGGCGACCAGCTCACCCTCACCGCCGGGTTGCTCCAGCGACTGACCAGGACCGAGGGGTACGGGGTGAAGGCGTCGCTGTCCCTGCGGTTCTCCCGCGGTGTCCCGTGGCGACTCGACGTGGTCAGCTTCGACACCCCGCGACTGGCCGCGGCGACGGGGGAGACGACGGCGTTCGCGATCCCCACCACGTTCCACGGTGACCGGCTCGCCACCATGACGGCCACCTACGCGGACGGCAGCAACGCCGGCCCGCACGGCTGGACGCCGTACAAGGAGTTCGACCGGGCCTTCTCGCCCGACCACACGGCCGGCGTGATCAAGCTGACCCCGGACTTCTTCGCCGAGGTCACCGACGGCGCCACCGTGGACCTGAGGTTCTACTTCTGGAGCGGGGAGACCGTCACGTACCAGGTCACCCGTACCGGAACCGCGGTGAACGGAACGCTCGCCGGGTGAGAGACCGCCGGGCGGCGCGATGGTCGGGCCACCGTCGTGCCGCCCGGCGCCGAAAACGCCGGCCGCCGGCCGGCGTTAGAGAAGAATGTGAATGTGGGAGTCGACGAGAACCGGTATTCGGAGCACTCCGAGGCAGCGCTGATGCTGATGGCCAATTGTTCTCCGTGCCCTTCCCGCTCCGTCCGTGCCGGCCGGCGTGCACATAGGGCTCTGCGTGGTCGTTCACGGGTGTCGTAGCGGTGGTCCGGGCACACGATCGGTGCGCTGGGCGCGCCCACCTGGCCGGCGCGGGCGGGGCGAGGGCGAGCGATTCTGCCGGCAGGGTCAGGGCTGTCTCACGCGCGTTGAGGCAGCCCTGACCCTGCCGGCTTATCAATAGAGGCTCGCTACCAGCGCATGTCCGGTCCGGCCCCGCTTTGCCAGGCCGCACGACGCGGGTGCCGGGTAGCGGAAACCGGACCTGGATCAGGGATTCGATGACCGGCGACGGCGACGGCGACGGCGACGGCGACCGGTGATCGGCGACCGGTGATCGGCGACCGGCGACCGGTGAAGATCCGTCCGTTGCGGTGGTTGCGCATGTGGACGGCGTTGCGTGGACGGTGTGCTCGTCGCTGGGCAAGGCCGGCGAAGCGACCCGGCCGGCTGGTGATGGCTCCTCGGCGATCGCTGCTGACGGTGTCCCCTGGACTCCAGCGCGTGGCATCGGCCAGCCGCCACTCGGAACCACCGCCACGTTCACCGGCTGGCAGCGGACGCGGGGACGAGTCCCCGTCCGGGGAGGCGGGACACGGATTTCGGCTGTCTGTGTTCGGCAGACGTGACACCCGCAACGGGTGTTCTCACACCCGCTACGGGTGTCGTGTTCTCCGAGCACACATCGCCCTGCACGCCGGTCCTCCGACCGCCGGACGACAGGGTGCCGGGGTGCCGGGGTCCGGGGCGGCGGGGCGTACCGTCGGTGCGCTGTGTGTGCCCGCCCGGCGGGCAGACGGGGCCGAGCGATTCGGCGACCACGCAGGGCCCTGCGCAGTCGCTCACGAGTGTCACAACGGTGCTCGGGGCGCACCGTCGGTGCGCTGTGCGCCCTCGCCCGCCCGCCCGCCCGGCGGGCGTGCAGGCGGGTGGGCGGGGCGGGCGAATTGGCCAGCAGGGTCAGCGCTCAGCGCCAGCCGAGTGGTCCTGGCTGGTTGTGGGCGCTGTCTGGGGTGCTCCGGGGCAGCGCTCAGCGCCAGTTGTGTGGTCCTGGCTGGTTGTGGGCGCTGTCTGGGGTGCTCCGGGGCAGCGCTCAGCGCCAGTTGTGTGGTCCTGGCTGGTCGTGGTGTTGTCCCGGGTGCTCGGAGACAGCGCCCACGACCGGCCGGGCGAGATCGACCAAAGCGTGTTGCCGTCTGTGGAACCGACACACCCGCGTCGACGGGTCAGCGGTCGAAGGTGATGGTGGTGACCGTGGTGTCCGGGGTCGAGTAGAGGACGAACAGGTCGTGGACGCCGGTGGCCGGGGGGACCGGGGTCGCGGCAGGCGTGCCGAGGGTGGCCAGGATCGGGCCGGAGAGCGGATCGTCGAGGCGGAGGACGATCTCGCCGGGAGTGGAGAGGACGGCGCGGACCCGGGAGGCGCCGGCTCCGAAGTCGACCTGGTCGAAGACCGCCCACGCGCCGGAGCGGTCGCCACGCAGGGCCTCGCCGGGGTGGTCCGGCACCGCGACGGGAGTCGTTTCCGCGTACCCATCGTTGTCGATCAGATGGAGTGGCGAGAAGGGTGAGCGGGCCGGGATGCGTTCGCCGTCGACGCGCAGGGTCGTGGTCAGGCGCCAGTCGGTGCTGGACCGGCCCACCGCGATGGTGTGGGTGGCTTCCTCGATCACCCAGCGGGAGCGGGTCACGTCCCAGAACGCCAGCTCGGCGGCGGGCAGTGTGAACTCCACCGTGGACCGTTCGCCGGGTTTCAGGCTCACCTGCCGGTGGCCGCGCAGGCGGCGCAGGGGCTGCTTGACCCGGGAACGCTGCTGCCGGGTGTAGAGCTGGACCGTCTCGACACCGGGGCGGTGACCGATGTTGACCACGTCGACGGTGACCGTCACCTCGCCCTCCAGGCCGATCGCCGCAGCGCTGACGCGCAGGTTCTCGTAGCGGAACGACGTGTACGACAGCCCGTGCCCGAACGGGAACAGCGGCGTGCCCCGGTAGTAGAGGTAGGTGGCGTCGGTGGCGATGATGTCGTAGTCGAGCAGGTCCGGCAGGTCACCGGCGTCGGTGTACCAGGTCTGGGTGAGCCGGCCGGCGGGGTCGACGACGGTGCCCGACGGGTCGCTGCCGAAGAGCACGTCGGCGAGGGCGGCCCCGTGTTCCTGGCCGCCGTGCGCCGACCACACGATCGCCGGCAACAGATCAAGAGCATGACCGATCGCGTACGGGTAACTGCTGCTCAAAGCCAGCACCGTCCGCGGGTTGGCGGCCTGGACGGCGCGCAGGAGATCGTCCTGGGTGCCGGGCAGGGCCAGGTCCCGGCGGTCGGCGGTCTCCCGGCCGGCGACCAGCGGATGGTTGCCGAGCCCCAGCACCACCACGTCGGCCCCCGCGGCCACCGTGGCGGCCGCCGCGACCCCGTCGACGAGCAGGTCGACGGTGAAGACGGTGGCGTCCTGAGCCCGGGCGGCGGCGGTCCGGACCAGACCGTCCTCGCCGGCCAGCAGGTACCGTCCGCTCTGCACGTGGAACAGCGCCACACCGTCGCCGGCCGGCTCGAGGCGGAACGTCTCCCGGACCTCCCACCCGTTCGGGCCGGGCCGGTCGTTGATCAGCAGGTGCGGTTCGGGGCCGAGCCCGTCGGCGCCGACGCTGCGGCCGTTGACGACGGCGCGCAGCGAGAACGTCTCCTCGCCCCAGTCGAGCACGTCGAACAGGCCGGTGTCCTCGTCGCCGCCGATCCGGAGCGGGCCGCCCTCCGGGTCCGCCGACAGCAGGCCGGCCGCGCAGCGCAGCGCCACCCGGTCGGCGCCCTCGTGGAAGACCACGGCGTCCGCGCCGGCCCGCTCGGCCAGGGCGTCGCGCAGGGTCCGGCGGTACGGCGGGGTGCCGCTGTACCAGTCGTCGAGGGTGGTGTCGCCGAGTGGGCCGATCACCGCGATCCGTCCGGTGGCCGCCGGGTCGAGGGGGAGCAGCCCGTCGTTGGCGAGCAGCACCACCGAGGCGCGGGCCGCCTCCCGGGCCAGGGCGCGGTGCTCCGGGCAGTCGATCACCTCGGGGCCGGTCTCCCGGTACGGGTCCTCCTCCGGGTTGAACTCGCCGAGCCGTACGCGTACCGAAAGGATGTGCCGGACCGCGTCGTCGACATCGGACTCGGTGATCAGGCCCCGCCGCAGGGCCGTGGTGAACGACTCCTCGGACAGCGGCCCGGGTTCGGTCACGCAGTCGATGCCGGAGCGCAGCGCGGCCGCGAACCCGGCCGGATGGTCCTCGAACAGGTTCTGGTCGCCGGCGAGGTTCTGTACCGCGTACGCGTCGCCGACGACCATCACGTCGTCCTCGGCCCAGCCGCGCAGCACGTCGTTGATGAGCGGGCTGAGGTGGGTGGGCCGCCCGTTGATGAGGTTGTAGGAGGCCATCACGGCGACCGCGGCGCCCGCGGCGAGGGCCGGGCGGAAGGCGGGCAGTTCATACTCGTGCAGCACCCGTGGCGGCAGGTTGCTGGAGGTCAGGCAGCGGTCGGTCTCGTTGTTGTAGGCCAGGAAATGCTTGAGTGTGGGGGCGGTGCGCAGCCAGCGGGGGTCGTCGCCGCGCAGCCCGTTCGAGTACGCGGTGCTCAGCACCCCGGTGAGCCAGGGGTCCTCGGCGTACCCCTCCTCGTTGCGTCCCCAGCGGGGGTCGCGCAGCAGGTTGACCACCGGCGCCCAGACGTTGAGTCCGACGTTCTCCGGATCGCGGTGGTGCATGGCGCGGACCTCGGTGCCGACGGCGGCGCCGACGCGGCGCAGCAGGTCCGGGTTCCAGCTGCTGGCGAGACCGACCGCCTGGGGGAAGGCGGTGGCCACGCCGAGCCAGGCGACGCCGTGCAGCGCCTCGGTCCCGGTACGGAAGGAGGCGACGCCGAGCCGGGGCACGGCGGCCTGGTGCTGGTGCAGTAGGGCGATCTTCTCCGCCAGGTCGAGCCGCCCCAGAAGGTCGGACACCCGCGCGGCGAGCTTCTGCTGCGGGTCGCGAAAGACGATGCGAGAGGGGGATTCGGTCACAACGTGTTCCTTCGGGCCAAGCCGGTCGTCGAAGCGCTTCGACTGCGCGGCGAAAGAAGCCTCCGCGAGTGGTTTCGCGAATGTTTCGGACGGAGTTCCCTGAGGCTCGCACCACAGTTACGCCTCGGTCAAGGCGCGCGGGGCATGTTTGGTCATCGATTGTTACGTCCGATCCGCCCGGGGCCGCTTCCGGGCGGATCGGATCAGGGCTTCGGTGGCAGGCTGCCGGTGTCCACCCGGTCCAGATGGGACACCGCGCCACCCAGGGCGGCGGCGTGCAGGCCCAGAGTGGAGGCGGTCAGCCGGACCCCGCCCGCGCCCGGCGCCAGAGTGTTGCGGGCCAGTTCGGCCTCGGCCGCCGGGATCAGCCACTCGGCCAGCGCCGCGTAGTGGTCACCGAGCACGATGACCTCGGGATTCACCAGGTTCGCCACGAGCGCCAGACCCTGCCCGAGATGGCGGCCGGTGTCGGCCAGGGCGGCCAGCGTGGCCGGGTCGCCGGAGCGGGCCAGCGTGGCCACCTGTTCCACGGCGGGGGCCAGGTCGGTCAGCGACTCCGGGTCGAAGCCGGGCAGCGCACGCCGGACCAGCGGCTCGACGCCGGCCAGGTCCTGGAGGGTGGGCGAGCCGGCCGCGCCGAGCGCGAAACGGCCGATCTGGCCGGTGAAGCCGCGGGAGCCGTGCAGCAGGCGGCCGTCGACCACGATGCCGGCCTCGACCCCGGCCGCTCCGGTGACATAGGTGAGGTCGAGCTCGACCTGGTGCCCGCCGTAGCGCAACTCGGCGACCGCGGCCAGGCCGGCGTGGTTGGCCACCGCGACGTCCAGCCCCGGCTGGCGCAGCGAGCCGGAGAGCAGACCGCGCAGATCCACGTCGGACCAGCCGAGTGACGGCGACAGCCGGACCGTGCCGCCCGCCTCGACCAGGCCGGGCACCGCCACGGTCAGGCCGAGCACCTGACGGCCCTGCTGGCGCACCCGGGTCGCGGCGCGCTGGGCCAGCGCGGCGATCGCGCTGACCGCGCGGCCCGCCCCGGTGGTGGCCGGCTCGCCGTCGAACGCCCGGTGCCAGAGCAGCAGCTGGTCGCCGGCGAAGTCGACGGCCAGCGCGGTGAGCCGGTCGGCGGCGACCTGGAGGCCGATCGCCGCGTACGCCGAGCCGTCGAGCGCCAGCGCCGTCCCCGGACGGCCGATGCGGTTGCCGCTCAGGCCCGTCTCGCGCAGCAGCCGCTGCTGGATCAGGTCACCGGTCAGGCTGGACACGGTGGCCTTGTTGAGCCCGGTCGACGCGGCGATCGCAGCGCGCGAACTCGGCCCGTGGGCGCGCAGGTGCCGCAACACCACGGCCAGGTTGGTGGCGCGTACGTCGGTGAAGTCGGCCGGTTGTGGGTCGGCCCGGGTGGTCTTCACCGGAAGTCCGCCAGGATGCCCCGTCCTTCAGGGCGGGGAGGAATGGCGGCTCCGTCAGGAGCGGCCCGGCGCAGCCGGGACGGTCTGCGGACGCAGTCTGGAAGCAAACCCGCGTACACTTGACTCATGACATCCTCTCGGTAAGCTGTCGAACATGCGTACGGCGTACAAGTGTCGGGCCTACCCGACCCCGGAACAGGCTGCGGTGTTGAACCGCACCTTCGGGTGTGTGCGCCTGGTCTGGAACAAGACCCTCGCCGACCGGCGGGCGGCGTTCTCCCAGCGCGGCGAGCGCACCACCTACCAGCAGACCGACGCGGCGCTGACCGGCTGGAAGAAGACCGAAGAGCTGGCGTTCCTGTCCGAGGTGTCCTCGGTGCCGTTGCAGCAGACGCTGCGCCACCAGCACACCGCGTTCGCCGGCTTCTTCGCCAAACGCGCCCGCTATCCGCGGTTCAAGTCCCGCACCGGCCGCCAGACGGCGCACTACACCCGGTCGGCGTTCCGGATCAAGGACGGCGAGCTGCGGGTCGCGAAAACCGGCGGCGGTCTGCGGGTCGCGTGGTCGTTCCCCGAGGTGGACTTCGCCACGCTGGACCCGACCATGGTGATCGTCTCCCGGGAATCCGACGGCCGCTGGTTCGTCAGCTTCGCCATGGACGTCGACCAGCCCGCCCCGCTGCCGCAGATCGGCCGCGAGATCGGTATCGACCTCGGCCTCACCGACTTCGCCGTGACCAGCGACGGTGACCGGATCGCCAACCCCCGCCACCTGCAACGCAAAGCCCGTAACCTGGCCCGCTACCAGCGCAGGCTGGCCCGCTGCGAGAAAGGCTCGGCGAACCGGCGCAAGGCGAGAATCCGGGTGGCGGTCGCGCACCGCAAAGTGCGTAACGCCCGCCGCGACTTTCTGCACAAGACCAGCACCATGCTGATCCATGCTGCCGACACCATCGTGGTCGAAGACCTCGCCGTCGCGAACATGACCCGCCGGCCGAAACCCGTCCCGCGCCGTGACGGCACGTACGCCCCCAACGGGGCCGCCGCGAAAGCCGGGCTGAACAAGTCGATCTCCGACGCGGGCTGGGCCGAGTTCCGCGCGATGCTGCAATACAAGGCCGCCCGCGCCGGACGGACCCTGGTCGTCATCGATCGCTGGTATCCCAGCTCGAAGATCTGCTCGAACTGTGGGCACCTGCTGCCCAAGCTGGACCTGGCCACCCGGCACTGGACGTGCCCCGCCTGCCGCACCCGGCACGACCGGGACGTCAACGCGGCCAAGAACATCCTTGCGGCTGGACAAGCCGTAGCCGGGCACAACCCCGGCGAAGCCTGTGGAGCTGATGTCAGACAGCAAGGGTCCTCCCTTCTGCGGTCGGCTGTGAAGCAGGAACCCCACACCGCGAGGCGTCCGGCGTAAGCCGGTTCGGCCGCAAGGCCGAAGGGAATCCCCGTCCATCAGGGCGGGGAGGAAGTCAAATCAAGCTCCGCTCTCAGCCGGGCGCGTGCTGTCCGCCTGGTCATCTTGCCGCATCACCGCGGTTCGTCGTCTCCCCTGATCGGTGCCCGCCGCGTGGGCGCGCTCCCATTTGGTTCTTGTCGTGCGGACACCGCGTCGGTTAGCTTGTCTTCGGTGTACTTAGTTTAGACGCTAACCAAACTAAACCCATAACGGAAGGGTGGTGCGCCGTGCGGAGATCACTTGAGGGCGCCTCGACGAACAGGCGGAACTTCCTGGGGCTGGTCGGCCTCGGCGCGGCGTCGCTGGCCGGCGGCGGGACGCTCGCGGGCTGCAGCAAGGATCCGAGCGCGAAGGGTTCGGCGACCACCGCCGAGCAGGCTGCCGGCGTGGTCCCCACCTTCAAGGAGTCCACCCTGGTCCCGCCGGACGTCAAGGGCATCCGGCCGATGGCCGACGGTTACATGAAGTACCCGACCTCGCTGGCCGACGCGGTCGCCGACAAGGCGATCACCAGCGGCAAGCCGGTCACCGCCACCACCCCCTGGTGGGGCCCCGCGCCGCCGACCGCCAACAAGCTGGTCGAGGCGGTCGGCGCCGACATGGGCGGCACCATCAACTTCAGCATCCAGGACGGCAACACGTACGGCGACAAGCTCAACACCATGCTGGGCGCCCGCGACGTGCCGGACCTGACCTGCATCCCGGGCTGGGAGATCAACAAGCTGGCCCGGTTCAGCGACGGTGTGCACGCCCTGTTCGAGGACCTCACGCCGTACCTGGCGGGCGACAAGGTCAACGCCTACCCGCTGCTCGCCGGCCTGGACACCCGCGCCTGGCAGGACTCGGTGTGGGGCGGCAAGCTGATGGGTGTGCCGTTCCCGACCGACGCGCCGTTCCCGTCGGTGCTGTTCTACCGCAAGGACGTCGCCGACGAGCGCGGCATCGCGGCGCCCACCACGCTGGACGAGCTCTACGAGTTCGGCAAGAAGTTCACCAACGCCGACAAGGGCGAATGGGCGTTCGGCGACATCTGGCTCGAGGTGCAGCAGATCTGCGGCGCCGGCGGCTCGGAGAACGGCTGGCTGAAGGCCGCCGACGGCAAGGTCGTGCACCGGATGGAGCTGCCGGAGTACAAGCGGGCCGTCGAGTTCATGGCCAAGATCTACGCCGAGAAGCTGGTCCACCCGGACGTGGCCTCCAGCAAGGGCGGCGACACCCAGGCCCTCTTCAAGGGCGGCAAGATGTTCATGTACGGCACCGGCGGCGGCTCCTGGAAGGAGACGTGGCGCCCGGCCGTCCAGGTCAACCCGAAGTTCAACATGCAGGCCGTGAAGGTGTTCGGCGCGGACAAGGGCACTCCGCCGGTCCGCTGGCAGACCCGCTCGGGGATCATCTGGACCTTCATCAAGAAGGGCCTGGGCCAGGAGCGCACCCAGGAGCTGCTGCGCGTGCTCAACTACACCGCGGCGCCGTTCGGCACCAAGGAGTGGGAGCTGCAGAACTTCGGGGTCGAGGGCACCCACTTCAAGCGGGACGCCAGTGGCACCCCGGTCACCAACGACCTGTGGGTCAAGGAGTTCGCGAACCAGTTCATCTTCCTCGGCGGGCGTCCCCCGGTCGTGGTCGGCGGCCCGGACATCCCGACCTACGCTGCCGACTTCGTGAACTGGGGCAACGACGCCACGAAGTACCTGGAGAAGAACCCCTGGGACGGCATCAAGGTGGAGACGCCGACCCAGCTGGCGGCCCTCGCGCAGCCGACCGAGGACAAGATCACCGACATCATGCGTGGCCGTACCCCGGTGAGCGAGCTCGACAAGATCGTCTCCGAGTGGCGGGCCGCCGGTGGGGACGCCGGACGCGACTTCTACGCCAAGGTCCTGGCTGACAACGGGCGATGAGCGAGCTTGTGAGCGAATCGGCCGGCATGAGCGCGCCACCGGTCGCCTCCGAGTCGCAGGTCGCGGCGAAGCGGGCGAAGAAGAGGGCCAAGTCGGTCTCGCAGCAGCGGCTGTCCTTCGGGCAGCGGCTGCGGCGGGACTGGCCGCTGCTGCTCATGTGCCTCCCGGCGATGCTGTTGCTGCTGGTCTTCCACTACATTCCGGCGCTCGGCAACGTCATCGCCTTCCAGGACTACAACCCGTTCGTCGGGGACGACCCGTTCGAGGCCTTCCTCTACAGCGAGTGGATCGGGTTCGGGAACTTCGAGTACCTGTTCAAGAACCCGGCGTTCTGGGACTCGGTGGTCAACACCCTGTCGATCACCGCGTTCCAGCTGGTGTTCTACTTCCCGATCCCGATCTTCCTGGCGATCCTGCTGAACAGCATCATGTCGCCGCGTGTCCGGTCGCTGGTGCAGAGCGTCGTCTACCTGCCGCACTTCTTCAGCTGGGTGCTGGTGGTCTCGCTGTTCCAGATGATGATCGGTGGCGCCGGCCTGCTCGCGCAGACGCTGCGCCAGGCCGGTTACACGCCGCCGGACATGATGACCAACCCGGACACGTTCATGTTCCTGATCACCTCGCAGGCGGTCTGGAAGGACGCCGGCTGGGGCATGATCGTCTTCCTGGCGGCGCTCGCGGCCATCGACACCTCGCTGTACGAGGCGGCCGCGGCCGACGGCGCCAACCGGTGGCGGCGGATGTGGCACATCACCCTGCCCGGTCTGCGGTCGGTCATCATCCTGCTGCTGATCCTGCGCCTGGGTGACGCGCTCAACGTGGGATTCGAGCAGTTCGTGCTGCAACGGGAGATGGTCGGGCGGGAAGCCGCCGAGGTGGTCGACACCTACGTCTACTACCAGGGCATCGCGGTCCAGCAGTGGGGCGTCGGCGCGGCAGCCGGGCTGTTCAAGGCGCTGATCGGGATCCTCCTGATCGTGGGCGCCAACAAGCTGGCACACAGGTTCGGCGAGCAAGGGATCTACTCGAAATCATGAGCGCAGAAACCGCGATCCGGCCCCGTCGCAAGTCGCTCCGCCCGGCGTGGGAGGAGAAGCCCACGCTGGTCGGCCAGTTCGGCAAGGGCACCGTCATCGCCGTGGTGCTGGCGATCGTGCTGGTGCCGCTCTGGACGGTCGTCATCACCAGCCTCTCGTCCGAGAAGACGATCAACGAGGCCGGCGGCTACGTCTTCATCCCGCGTGAGTTCAACCCGTCGGCGTACGTGGTGATCTTCTCCGGCGGGCAGGTGACCGACGCGATCCTGGTCAGCACGTTCGTCACGATCGTCGGCACGGCGCTCAGCCTGATCGTCACGATCTTCGCCGCCTACGGTCTGTCCCGGCCCGGCACCCTCGGGCACCGGTCGATCCTGTTCTACTTCCTGCTGACGTTCCTGATCTACCCGGGCATGATCCCGAGCTACCTGGTCGTCACCGGCCTCGGCCTGAAGGACAACCTGCTCGCCCTGATCCTGCCCACCGCGATCAGCGCCTTCAACCTGGTGGTGCTGCGGGCCTTCTTCATGAGCATCCCCGGCGAGCTGTACGACAGCGCCCGCATCGACGGCGCCGGGGAACTGCGCATCCTGTGGCGGATCGTGCTCCCGCTCTCCAAGGCGGTCACCGCCGTGGTCGGCCTGTTCTACGCCGTCGGCTACTGGAACGCGTTCTTCAACGCGATCCTCTACATCGACCGCAACGATCTCCAGCCGGTCCAGCGGGTGCTCCAGCAGTTCATCCTGGCCGGGCACTCGCCGTCCACCTCGGGAGCGGCGATCGCCATCCCGGGGCTCGGCTCGTCGGTGCCGCCCAGCCTGGCGATCAAGATGGCCGTCGTGGTCGTGACGATCCTGCCGGCCCTGGTCGTCTACCCGTTCGTCCAGCGCCACTTCACCAAGGGCGTGATCATCGGCGCCGTCAAGGGCTGAGACGGCACGTGCCGCTGTCCCGGCCGAACCGGGACAGCGGCACCTGCCGCCGGGTCAGACGAGCGTCTCGCAGCCGATCACCGTCTCCGCCGCCGTGCAGATGTCGCCCGGCGACGCGGTGACGTTGCCGCCGCCGTACACGCGCTCGCGGAACGAGTCGGCGCTCGACGGCGTCGAGTAGAGCCGGTCGTCACCCTCGTCGCCGAACAGGTGGTCGACACCGGCCCCGCCGTGGGCGGTGTCGTTTCCGGCGCGGCCACGCATGGTGTCGGGGCCGGAGCCGCCGAAGAGGATGTCGTTACCGGGGCCGCCGTCGAAGTAGTTCGAGCCGGACTCGTCGGACAGGACGTCGTTGCCGCCGAGGCCCTGCAGCCCGTCGTTGCCGGGTCCGCCCCACAACCGGTCGGCGCCGGAGCCGCCGGACAGGTGGTCGGCGCCGGGCCCGCCGTACAGCCGGTTCGCGCCGTTGCCGCCCATCAGGAAGTCGTCGCCGTCGCCGCCGGACAACAGGTCGGCGGCGCCCTTGCTCTGCAGGTGGTCGCTGCCCGCGCCGCCGGAGGCGGTCAGCGGCAGCGAGGTCTGGTTGTAGACGTAGTCGTCCTTGGCGCTGAAGGTGACCTTGAGTGACTTCGTGGTCTTCTTGGTGGTGCACCTGACCTTGGTCTTGTCGCCACTGACGGCCTTGCAGCCGGCGCCCGCCCGGATCGCCCAGCCGTCCCGGCTGTCGATGGTGACGGTCCGCCCGGAACGGGTGAAGAAGATCATGTTGGCCTTGCCGGTCGCGGAGACGAAGACCACGGAGGCGCCGGATACCTTCGCCGTGCCGTGGACTCCGGCGGCGTACGCGGGGGTCGCCATCGCCGTTCCGGCCGCGACGGCGGCGGCGGTGATGGCGAGCGCGGTGAGGCCGCGCCGGGAAACGCTCACGTTGATTCCCTATCGATCGACAGTCCGATCCCGATGATCGGCATCCGACGATGATACGGAGCCGTTCTCACGTTGCAAACGCCCGAACGGCCGAACCTGATCAAGGAAGGTGCACTGTGGCCGGTGCCCCGGCGGACAACCGCACGACGAGCGAGCCGCTCGGGTGGGTGAGCTCGACGGTGCGGTCGGCCGGCGAGGTCAGGACGGCTTCCAGGCCGGCGGGCGACCAGGTCAGGTCGACCGTGACCGGGCCGCGGGCGACCAGGCCGCGAACGCTGCCGGACGGCCAGGCGGACGGCAGCGCGGGGAGCAGGCCGATGTGGGCCACACCGTCCGGGCCGGCGTCGCGGCTGCGCAGGAGCATCGCCACCACCAGCGCCGGGAGACCGCCAGCCAGGTCGACGTTGAACATGTGGTCCCGGTTGTGGGTGGGCACCAGGTTGGGCCGCCAGTACGCCTCCGAGATCCGTTCCAGGGCCGCGTACGCCTCCTCGCCCAGCCCCAGGTGTGCCGCCGCGACACCGAGCAGCGCGAGCCCGTACCCCATCTCGTCGGAGGCCTCGCTCAGCCACCACCGCAACCGGGACCGCACGGCCCGCACCGCGGCGGCGCGCAGCGCCGGATCCTCCTCGAACGCAGGGTCGCCGCCGTAGAAGAACGGGAACAGGTGGCTGCAGTGCCGGTGCTCGTGGTTGTCCGGAAAACGGGGATCGATCCATTCGGCCAGCTCCCCGGCGTCGTTGACCCGGTACGGCGGCAGCGCGGCGAGCAGACCGCGCCACCGGCCCTCGTCCGGATCCCGCACGCCCAGCGTCTCGGTGATCGCCAGCAGGCCGCGGAGCAGGCCGGACACCGCCTGCACGTCCAGGGTGGCGTCCACCGACGCCTGATGACGACCGTGTCCGGGATCGTTCTCCGGCGAGTAGGACGGGCTGAACCGGGCCCGCCCGTCGACGATCTCGGCGAACCCCAGATGGAACTCGGCGACCTCGCGCAGGAACGGCAGCGCCCGGGTGGCCAGGAACTCGCGGTCGCCGGTGTGCTGCCAGTGCTCCAGGTAGAGGCGGGCCAGCCAGGCGGCGCCGGCGGTCCAGAACGTGAGGCACCAGACCGGCCCGAAATGGTTCTGCCGGCCGTGCGTGCCGAGGTGGGCGGGGGCGTACAGGCCGGGCAGGCCGTAGAGACGGCGCGCGTTCTCCCGGAAGTCGTCGCGCAGCGTGTCGAGCAGGTCGAACAGCGGCGGCATCAACTCGGGCACGCCGGTGGAGTGGACCGCCAGCAGGGCGGCCTGGAGATTGCCGTCGATGGTCCAGCCGCTGCGCCACGGCGGCGACCAGGTACCGCTCCAGACGCCCTGGAGCGTGGGCGGGCGGGCGCCGGTGCTGCTGATGATCGCGTACCGGCCGGCGTCGAAGAGCCGCTGCGCCGGATGCCCGCCCAGATCCAGACGGACCCGGCCGAACAGGTCACGGTGGATCTCGGCGTGCTCCTCGAGCAGTTCGCCGAAGCCGCCCTCGGGCAGCGCGGCGAGGGCCTCGGCGGGCGGGCGCAGGCCGGGCGTCACCCGGGCCACGATCAAGACCGATCCGGGGGTACGCCGTACGCGCACCGCCACGGTCCAGCCGTCCGGCGCCCCGTCCCACAGGTCGCCGGTGAACCGTCCGGTGAGCACCAGATCGTCGTCGCGGTGGTCGACGGTGAACGCGACGGGGCTCTCCGGCGTCCCGTCGACCGGGGCGATCCGGACCGTCCCGCCGGCGCCGGTGACCCGCACCGCCAGCACGTCCGCCGCCCGGGAGACGAACGCGTCGGCCACCACCCCGGACCACTCCTGCCGGACCACGCCGGTGGTGAAGTCGGTGCCCCGGCTCCAGCCGTCGCCGGGGCGGTCGGGGGTGAACGTGATCGTGGCGGCGCCGATCAGTGGGTCGATCCAGCGCGTCCCGGCGTACCCCGGATGATCTTGAACGGCGAGGTCGCAGACGGCTCGCGCCGCGTCCCCGAAGCGGCCGGTGTCGAGAAGCTCGCGCAGCCGTGGCAGGGCGGCGGCGGTGGGAGGCGCCGGAAGCGGCTCGGTGACCGGCTGGAAGAGGTCCTCGTGGGCGAGGGTGAATCGCAACGCGGCCGGGGAGCCGTAGCAGAGCGCGCCCTGCCTGCCGTTGCCGCTGATCAGCGCGCGTTCCCAGTCCTCGGTGCACGTGTCGTCGCGGAAGGACGGATTGACTTGGCTCTTCACGAGTGAATACTTTGTTTAGAGGACAAACTAATGTCAAGGGTGGTGCGATGCTCTTCTTCGGCGGCGACTACAACCCGGAGCAGTGGCCGGAGCAGGTCCAGGCGGAGGACGTCACGCTGATGCGGCAGGCCGGGGTCAACATCGCCACGGTCGGCGTCTTCGCCTGGTCGAACCTGGAGCCCGAGCCGGGCCGCTACGAATTCGGCTGGCTCGACCGGGTGCTCGACCGGCTGCACGACGGCGGCATCCGGGTCGCGCTCGCCACCCCGACCGCGTCGCCGCCGCCCTGGTTCACGCTGGCCCACCCGGAGGCCATGCCGGTGACCGCAGACGGGGTCCGGCTCACCCACGGCAGCCGCGACACCTACTGCGTGTCGGCGCCCCCCTACCGCGCCGCGGCCCGCGACATCGCGCGGCGGATGGCCGAGCGGTACGCCCACCACCCGGCGCTGGCCATGTGGCACGTGCACAACGAGTACGGCACCGACTGCCGCTGCGACACCACGGCCGCCGCCTTCCGGACCTGGCTGGAGAAGAAGCACGGCGACCTCGACACCCTCAACGAGGCCTGGACCACGGCGTTCTGGAGCCAGCGCTACTCCGACTGGGCACAGATCATGCCGCCGCGCGCCACCCAGTACCTGCCGAACCCGGCCCAGGTGCTCGACTACCGCCGGTTCCTCTCCGACGAACTGCTCGGGGCGTACGTGGAACAGCGCGACCTGCTGCGCGCCGCCAACCCGGACGTGCCCGTCACCACCAACTTCGTGCAGGGCGGCTGGGTGAGCGTCGACCACGCCCGCTGGGCCGCCGAGGTGGACGTGGTGGCGGTCGACCACTACCCGGACGACGCCGGACCGGGCGCCGAGGAGGAGACAGCCTTCGCCGGGGACCTGGCCCGCGGCTGGGGCGGCGGATCCTGGCTGCTCATGGAGACCGCGCCCAACCTCATCTACACACGCGGCCGGATGCACGCCAAGGAACCCGGCCGGCTCACCCGGCACAGTCTCGGCTACGTGGCCCGGGGCTCCCGCGGGGCCATGTACTTCCAATGGCGGCAGCCGCGCGGCGGAGCGGAACTGTTCCACTCGGCCCTGGTCCCGCACGCCGGCCCGGACAGCCCGGTCTTCCGCGAGGCGGTCCGGCTCGGGCGGACCCTCGAAAACCTGGCGCCGGTCGCCTCGGCCGCCCCGCCCGCCGCCCAGGTGGCCCTCACCTGGGACGCGCCGTCCTGGTGGGCACTGCAGGCGCCGGCCCTGCCGTCCGCGGACATCGACTACCCCGGGGCGGTCCGGCAGGCACACCGGGCGCTGTTCCACGCGAAGATCCAGACCGACTTCGTGTTCCCGGGAGTCTCCACCGACCTCGGCGGCTACCGGGTCGTCGTGGCGCCGCACCTCTACCTCGTCTCGGACGAGGCGGCGGCCGCCTTCCGCGACTTCGTCGCGTCCGGCGGGCACCTGGTGGTGACCTACCTCAGCGGGATCGCCGAACCCGACACCCGGATCCGGCTCGGCGGTTATCCGGGTGCGTTCCGCGACATTCTCGGCGTACGGGTCGTCGAATGGCATCCGCAACCCGCCGGCACGACCTTCGCCCTGGACGACGGCACGCCGGTGAGCCGCTGGATCGAGCGGGTCGAGACGGCCGGCGCCGAGACGATCAGCCGCTACGCGGACGGCCCCCTGGCCGGTGCGCCCGCCGTCACCCGCCACCGGTACGGGCGGGGCAGCGCCTGGTACCTGTCCACCGCCCTCGGCGACGACGCCCTGACCGGGCTGTTGCGGCGGGTGACCGCCGACGCCGGTGTCGAGCCGGTGCTGCCCGATCTGCCCGCCCAGGTGGAGGCGGTTCGCCGGGGCGAACGGGTCTTCCTGTTCAACCACGGGACCACCCCGGCCCGGGTCGGCCCGACCGTCCTCCCCGCCGGCGGCGTGGCGGTAACCGCGTGTTGATTTCGGGTGCGGTGCGGGGCTGAATTCAACACGCTGGGTGTGTGGGTTTCGGGTGCGGTGCGGGGCCGAAATCAACACGCTTGCTGGAAGGCCCGGCGGTAGGCGGAGGGTGAGGTGCGCATGGCCTGGCCGAAATGGTGGCGGTAGGTCACGGCGGTCTCGAAGCCGACCGCCGTGGCGACCGCCTCGATCGGCGTCCGGGTCGTCTCCAGCAGCGGCAGGCTGGCGTGCACCCGCCGGTCGATCAGCCAGCGGATCGGCGTGGTGCCGGTGGCCCGGGCGAAATGCCGCAGGTAGGTGCGCTCCGACATGTGCGCGTGCCGGGCCAGCGTCGCCACCGTGATCGGCTCGGTCAGGTTGCCCAGGGCCCAGTCCATGCTGCGGGCCACCCGGGCGTCCTCCGGGTCGGCCGCCACCGGCGTCTCCACGAACTGGGCCTGGCCGCCGTCCCGGTGCGGCTGGACGACCAGGCGGCGGGCCACCGCGTTGGCGATCGACGGGCCGTGATCGAGGCGGACCACGTGCAGGCACAGATCCAGGCCGGCGGCGCTGCCCGCGCTGGTCAGCACGTCGCCGTCGTCGATGTAGAGGACGTCGGCGTCAACCTCCACGGCCGGGTGGCGCTCCCGGAGGGCGTCCGCGTACCGCCAGTGGGTGGTGGCCCGGCGGCCGTCCAGCAGCCCGGCGGCGGCCAGAGCGAAGGCGCCCGAACAGATGGACATGATCCGCGCGCCCCCGGCGTGGGCGGCCCGCAGCGCGGCGATCAGCTCCGGCGACGTGACCGACCGGACGCCGGGCACCCCCGGCACGATCACCGTCGAGGCGGCCGCGAACACGTCCAGTCCGTGCTCGGTGTGCAGGGTCGCGCCGCCGACGACCCGAACCGGGCCGGGCTTCTCGGCGCAGATGGTCAACTCGTACCACGGCCGGTCGAACTCCGGCCGGGGCAACCCGAAGACCTCACTGACGATGCCCAGTTCGAAGACCGACATCCCGTCGAACGCCAGAGCCGCCACCGTACGCATGGCGGGATCTTAGCGGCCGGCGTCGTGCACGCCACTGGGCCGGGCCTCTCGCGGACGGCACGATCGATGCCATGACCAGCGCGATCGAGCACTTCCAGAACCGGCTCCGCTTCGAGACCGACGTGAGCGACGTCCACCACGACCTGGAGGCCGGCGCCCCCGGCCTCGTGGTGATCGACTCCCGCGGCACCGAGTCCTGGGACCAGGGCCACATCCCCGGCGCCGTCCACCTGCCGACCCGGGAGATCGCGGCCCGCGCCGCCGCACTGGTCCCCCCGGGCAGCGCGGTGGTCACCTACTGCTGGGGCCCCGGCTGCAACGGCGCGACCCGGGCGGCGCTCGAGTTCGCCAAGCTGGGTTACGCGGTCAAGGAGATGATCGGCGGCTACGAGTACTGGGTCCGGGAGGGCTTCCCCACCGACGGCCCGGACGGCCGCGCCAGCCGCCCGGTCGACGACCTGACCGCTCCGGTGGCGGCCGGTTGCGGCTGCGGGTAGCCCGATCTCAGCCCGGCGGGCGCGGCACGGGCCGGAGTGGCAGCGAGATCGCGTGGCCGGGCGGAACTGCCCGGAAGGGACGGGGCGGGGTCGCGCGTACCGTCGAAGGAAGGCGAAGCCCTAATCCAGCAGGGCGTCCAGCCAGGGGTTGCGGAACGTCCCCCGCGGATCGAAGCGGCCCACCAGCGCCGCGAAGTCGCCGAAACGCGGGTAGGCGGCGCGCACCTCGGACGGGGCCGTCGTGAAGATCTTGCCCCAGTGCGGACGGGCGCCGTGGGGGGACAGGGCCTTCTCCAGGTCCGCCACCACCGGCAGCACCGCGTCCGTGTCGGCGATCCAGGTGAAGTGCAGGGCCAGGCTGTCCCGCTCGTGGTTGGGGCTCAGCCACAGGTCGTCGGCGGCGATCGTCCGGATCTCGCAGACCTGGAGGACGGCCGCGACCCGCTCCCGCAGACCGGCCACCGCCTCGATCGCGGCCCGGGCGGCCGCCCGCGGCACGTGCCACTCGGACTGGAGCTCCTCGCCGCTGCTCGGGGTGAACTCCATCCGGAAGTGCGGCAGCCGCTCATGCCACGGGCCGGGGACGCCACCCTGCCCGGTGCAGTTCCCGGCCGGCATGCCGGGCACCGGATGGCGCGGCCCGTCGGCCGGGCGGGCGCCGAACAGGTCGCCCGCCAACGGCTCGGCCCGTTTCAGCCACACCTGGTCGATGTCCTCGCCGGTCCAGTGGGTGAACAGGCTGACGCTGTAGCCCGCCGCCAGGATCTCGCCGAGATGCTCGTCCAGGGCGGCGGCGGGCAGGTTCTCGTAGACGTACTGCCGCAGCTCGAAGGCGGGCACGACGTCCAGGGTGAGGGCGGTGACCACGCCCAGCGCGCCGAGGCCGACCACGGCGCCGGCGAAGTCCGGGTGGGCGCGGTCCAGGACGGACAGCGAGCCGTCGGCACGGAGGATCTCCAGCCCGGAGACGGCCGTCGCCAGGTTGCCGTTGCGCACGCCGGAGCCGTGGGTCGCGGTGGCCACCGCGCCGGCCACCGAGATGTGCGGCAACGACGCCATGTTGTGCACGGCCAGGCCCTCGGCGGCGAGGTGGGCGGCCAGTTCGCCGTAGCGGACACCGCCGTCGATCCGCACGCTGCGGCGGTCCGGCGCGATCTCCGTCATCCGGGGCAGGCCGGCCAGCGAGACCAGTTGCCCGTCGGTGTCGGCGAGCCGGTTGAACGAGTGCCCGCTGCCGAGCACCCGCAGCCGGCCGCCCTCGGCGATCACCGCCCGTAGCTCGTCCATCGAACCCGGGCACCGCAGCCGCCGCGCCCCGAAGGTGATGTTGCCGGCCCAATTCGTCAGACGTTCCCGCATCAGCTCACCCTACGTCCGCCGTGATCGTGGCTGTATTCCCTGTTCACGGCCCTGACCCAGGCCGCGCGGGTTACAGTCGGGCGACCCGCCGACCGAGCGAGGGAGACTGGCATGGCGTCGATCGTGCTCGCGGAGGACGACACCGACATCGCCCAACTGCTCGCCACCGTGCTGAGCAACGAGGGTCACAGCGTGCGGACCGCGCCCAACGGTCCGGCGGCCCTCGATCTGATCACCGAGGCCGGGCCGGATCTGATCATCCTGGATCACCACATGCCCGGGATGAGCGGCCTCGACGTGGCCGGCCGCTTGCGCGAGGAGCCGGCCACCGCCGGAATTCCGTTGATCATGTTGTCCGCCGCCGCGCCGGCGGCCGCCCGCGGGCTGTGCGACGTGACCATCTCCAAACCGGTGCGCCCGAAGCATGTCGTCGAGGCGGCGAACGAGCTGCTGGCCGCCCGCAGCGCCGGGGAACATCCCGAGCACCACGACGCCGCGCATCAACTGGTCGATGTGGAGCGGCTGCTGGCCGTCTCGGACTTCCTGCACCGCCCGTCCGGGGCCGGCTCCCTGGACGCCTTCGCCGAACGGCTCACCGAGCTGACCGGGGTGCCGGCGGCGGCGATCACGCTGGTGCTCAACGACAGTGTGGTGGTGGCCGGCTCGCACGGCATGCCGCGCTGGGTCCGGGAGGCCGGCGGGGTGCCGGTCGAGTGGTCACCGGACACCATCGTGGTGGCCGAGGACGTCCCGGTGCTGATCGGCGACAGCACCGCCGACGAGGAGTACGCGACCTCCCCGCTGTTCTCGGTCAGCGGTGTCCGGTCGTATGCCAGCGTGCCGTTGCACTCGGCCGGGGGCCACGTCGTCGGAACCCTCTGCGTGATGGATGAGACGCCGGGCACGTGCACCGAGGACACCGTGCAGATTCTGCATTCTCAGCGTGCGGAGGCGTTGGTCCTGCTGTCTCGAGTCGGATAGCACTGGCGCTCAATGATTGTTACTTAACGTTATATAGGTGCCTTTGCCTGTTTGTGATCGCTGTCCGGTACGTCTGTACCGGTATATCCCGAATTTGGACCGCTCAAATACGTCAGTAGATCCAAATCGAGACACGCTGCTCGTTCTCTCGTAACGCAACCTGCGTCACAATCAGTCACGCCCATGGCGGGGGTGAGGGCAGGATTCAGCCCGGCGGATTCGTGAACGAGAGGAACAGCGCGAGATGGCGCAGATCCATCACTTCGAGTACGGGGCGCTAACCCCCACGGTCAGTTACATCCTCTCCGTGCTCGGGTCACTACTCGGACTCACCAGCGCGGTGCGTCTCCGCTCGTCGCGCAGCAACGGTGAGCGTTTCTGGTGGTTGGCCCTGGCAGCGGTGGCCATCGGTGCCACCGGCATCTGGAGCATGCACTTCGTGGCGATGCTCGGCTTCGATGTGGACGGCACGCCGATCCGTTACGACATCGGCCTGACCGTGGCGAGCGCGATCATCGCCCTCGCGTCGGTCGGCGTCGGCCTGGCGATCGCCTTGCTCGGCAGATCCGCGCCGCGGACCCGGATCCTGATCGGCGGTGTCCTCGCCGGTCTCGGTGTCGGCGCGATGCACTACACCGGCATGGCCGCCATGCGGCTGCGTGGTGAGATCCACTACTCCGGCCGCGAGGTGGTCGCCTCGATCGCCATCGCCGTGGTCGCCGCGACCGTCGCGCTCTGGCTCACCCTGGTCGTCAGCAAGCCGATCGCCATCTTCGGCTCGGCCCTGCTGATGGGTGTCGCGGTCAACGGCATGCACTTCACCGGCATGCTCGCCATGTCCGTGACGCCGAAGGGCACGGCGTTCGGCTCCGTCGAGGGCGCCACCGCCGCCAACCTGCTCGTCCCGGTCGGCGGGGCGGTCGTCTTCGCCATCGTCGGTATGGCCTACGCCCTGGTCTCCGCCCCCACAGAGGAGGATCGTGACGCGGCGGAGTACCTTCGCCGGCGCATCGAGAACCGCGCCGCCGCGCCGGCCGCGCCGGCCGCGGTTCCGTTCGGTGGGCCGCCCGCCGGTCAGCAACCGCCGAACCGCTCCACCGGTCGCGGCACGCTGGGTGATGCCTCATGGACCTACCGGGACCGTGGGCGCCAGTAGCCCGACTCGTGGCCGATGACCGCCTGACGGACTGTCCGGCATTTATCAGCCGAACCGTCAACGGTTCGGTCCGCACGTTCCCGCCCCGCATGGATAGGGTTTGCAGGGCGGGAACGTGAAACGTGAAAAAGCGCTGATGGCAAGACCTGGGGGAGAAGCGTGGCAGTAGGGATTCTCGGGACCGGCTCCTATCTACCGAAAAGGGTCGTAACCAATGTGGACCTACTGTCACTGGTGCCCGACGCGGATCCGGAGTGGGTGTCCCGGAAGACCATGATCGAGGCGCGCCGGTTCGCCGCCCCGGACGAGGCCGCCTCCGACCTCGCGGCGCACGCGGCCCGCGCGGCCCTCGAACGGGCCGGGGTCGCCGCGGCCGAAATCGACTACATCGTTCTGTCCACCTCGACCGGCGACTCCCCACAGCCGCCGACGTCCAATCTGGTGCAGCACGCGATCGGCGCCACCAGTGCCGCGTGCATGGACGTCAACGCGGTCTGCGCGGGCTTCATCTTCGCCCTCGGCGTGGCGAACGGGCTGATCGCCACCAACCCCGGCGCGCTGGTGCTGGTCATCGCGTCGGACATCTACTCGCGCATCCTCGACTTCGGCGACCGGCGGACCTCCGTGCTCTTCGGTGACGGCGCCGGCGCCGCGGTGGTCGGCCGGGTGCCCGAGGGCCACGGCATCATCGACCTCGAGCTGACGTCCCGCGGCGACGCCAACGATCTGATCTACGTGAAGGGCGGTGGCAGCCGCCTGCCGGCCTCCGCGCAGACGGTCGCCGACGGCGACCACTACTTCCGGATGGACGGCCGCGGGGTCCGTGACTTCGTCGCCACCGCGGTCCCGCCGGCGCTCGACGCGCTGCTGCGCCGCAACGAGCTCAAGGCCGAGGACGTCGATCACTTCGTCCCGCACCAGGCCAACGGCATCATGCTGCAGGAGTTGGTCGAGTCGGCCGGCTTCCGGAACGCGCACACCCACCTCACCCTGCCGTGGTACGGCAACGTGGGCAGCGCCTCGCTCCCGGTCACCCTCGACGACGCCTCCCGCAACGGGTCGCTGCGCGACGGCGAGCTGGTCCTTCTCGCCGGGTTCGGCGGCGGCATGTCGATGGGTTCCTGCCTACTGCGATGGGGTCATTGAGGGGTACGCCTACGTGCGCCGCCCGGGGCAGCCGGCGATCCGCTGCCCGGGCACGCCCGTGACGCCACCGCCGGGCTGAGATCGCCGGTACAGCTCGGCGCTGGCGCGTCACTTGGGCTGGATCAGCCAGTCCCAGGCGCGGCGCAGACCGGTGGCGTGGCTCTCGGCCATGCCGGCGGGTGTGTCGGCGCTCGGTTCGGCGAGCCGGACGGCCGGCTCGGCGACGATCACGCCGTGCTCGAAGAGTCCGTCGACCTGGTCCCCGCCGGCGAAACGCGGGCCGACCGGGGTCGCGATCAGCAGACCGTGGAAGACGTCCTCGCGCTCGTCGGCGAGCACGTGATCGACCGTGCCGACCGGGTCCCCGGACCGGTCGTAGACCGGTGTGCCGTCGGTGAGAACCAGGTACGAGACCGGTGCGCCGAGATCTTCGGGCGCGGTTTCCCTGTTCTGCGTCATGCGGTCGGTTTACCCGGCGGCACCGCGATTCAGCCTCCCAAGGCCAACATCATCTTTTCGGCCGAGCCAGTTCTAAACATTTTGTACCGTTTCCGGTTTTTCGCTATGAAACGCACTTGAAGTCGCGCGCTGGGGAGCCGACTCCAATATTGTCCGATTTGTCAGACGGCCGGCCGGGTGGCCACGACGGTCCGGGCGGCCCCGGGCACCGTCACCCGGGCGGGCCGGATCAGGACGGCCTCGGCGCTCCGGGGCGCGTCGGTCCGGGTCAGGGCGGCCCTGGTCACCACGCCCCCGGTGGTGACCAGGGCGGAGCCCGAAGTTCCGGGCGGCGGAATCGCCGGTGGCCGGCAGTGGTACACGTCACTAATGGAACAGAAATGCGATGCCCGGCCGGATCGAATCCGGCCGGGCATCGCATTGCTCACGGCGTACCGAAATCGGTTGCCGGAAGAAGTGGGCGCCCGGCCGATCCGGGGGGCACACCGGCCGGACGCCCTGTTTGATCAGCGGTTCGCCATGATGAGCCCGGCCGGGTCGCTGCAGACCAGGTACAGGGCTCGGTCGATGACCGCCGGGTCGTAGGTGGTGCCGTGGAACGTCGCCTCCAGGTGCAGGACGCCGTTCATCTCGCTGGTGGTCAGGGTGATGCCCTCGGGGCCGTTGAGCGTGGGTACGCTCTGGTTGACCCGGCCCGCCGGCTCGACGGCCCACGGCAGGTCGCTGAGCATGTCGTGCCGGCCCTGGTTGCTGAACGTCAGTCGCGGCTGCGGCTCGATCGCCACCTCGGCCGGGTACGGGTCCGGCATGCCGGGCGCCCCGGTCAGCATGATCTTGCCCTCGCGCAGCAGCATCATGGTCAGGATCCGGCCGGTGGCCAGCTCCGCCTTCAGCGTCGTGTGGATCGCCATCGGGTCGGTGAGGCTGGCCGGAGTCAGGAACGGGCCCATGCAGAAGTTGCTGTCGATGCTGACGCCCTTGTCCAGGTAGCGGCGGGCGTCCGCGAGGAACGTGCCGCCCCGCAGGTCGGGCTTGAGACCGAGCTCGATGAGCGCCGCGGTGAACGCCGCGAAGGTGATCGCCGAGGTGGTGACGCCGGGGGCGTGCTGGTCGCGCCACGTGCGCATCTGACCGAGCACCGACGCCGAGCGCGCGGTCCGCACGGTGAGGGCGGCCTGCCACGCACGGGTCGGGCCCTCCTCGATGTGCGGCGGGCGGGCGAAGCTCAGGCCTTCCTTCCAGCGGCCCGGCTTCAGGCCGAACTGCTTCCACCAGGCCTTCGGCAGTGCGGTCTTGTGCCGCTTGGCGGGGGCGATGCGGGCCGCCCGCTGCTCGTACGCGGCCAGCACGATCTCCCGGACCAGCGTGTTCACCGGGCCGGCGTCGCCGTACGCGTGCGCCACCTTCAGCGCGAAGTAGCCGCCGCCGACCAGGATCCGCACCGGGTGGTGGGCGCGCTGCTCGGACTGGAGCTGCCGGGTCATGTCGTCGAAGTCCACCGGGCCGGGGCCGAGGTCGGTGACCGCGTCCTGCACGTACCGGGCGAACGAGGGGCCGTCCATGTGCTGCCAGTTGGCGCCGGAACGGTCCAGGCGGGAGACGGCCCGGTGCGTCGGGTCGGCGGTGTGCAGGCCGATCAGCGCGTCGCGCACCCGCTCGGCGTCGACCCCGGTGAGCGGGCCGACGGTGCGGATGTACTCCAGCGGCAGCCATGCGCGCTCGCGCAGGGTCAGGCTGGTGGTGGACATGACGTTTACTCCCTCTGCTACCGCGGACATGTCGACGACCGGGGCGAAGACGACCTTCAGCACGGTCGGGGCGACCAGCACCGTTTCGATCGCCATCACGATCGCCACGGCGGTGACCAGGTCGTTCAGGTCGCCGTGGGTGCCGGCCCACCAGGCGGCCAGCAACTCGGCCAGGCCTGCGAAGACCGAGAAGATTCCCGCGCCGCGCAGTTTGCCCTGCACGCGGGAGATGGCCAGGAAGAAGTGGTGGAAGACGAACGGGACGTAGGTCAGGGCCAGGATGGCCAGCGCCTGGCCGGCGGTCTTCGCGTACTCCGCGCCGAACAGGCCCATGATCGGCTCGGCCAGGAACAGCACGACCAGCGACGCCGGGAACCCGCCACCCAGGCAGATCAGCAGGCCGACCCGCACCTTGCTGCGCAGCGCGCCCTTGTCGCCGGCGGTCACCGCGAAGAGGGTGAGCGCCACGTTGCCGGGAACCATGGCCATGAAGGACAGCACCATGAACGCGGTGTAGAAGGCCGCGTTCGCCTCGGCGGACAGGGTCGCCGTGACGATCAGCGGCAGCGCGGCCCGGGGCAGGTAGGTGGCCAGGTTGAGCAGGTTGTGGTCGAACGTCGCCCGGCCACGGCCGCGCATCAGCGAGGGCCGCGGGTGGAGCGAGTCGATCATGCCGCGCCGGCGCAGCACCCGGAACAGGATCGCGGTCGACGCCACGATGCCGGCCACCCAGGTGAGCAGCAGCACCGGGCCGGTCAGCGCGAGGCCCGGGATCACCGCGACCACGCCGAGCAGCACCAGCTTGAGCAGCGAGAACCAGGCGTTGCGCATCAACTGGAGCGGGCCCTGGAGGAGACCGACCATGGCCTCGTCGAGAACCAGTGTCATGGAGTTCAGCGCGATGCCGACGACCAGCAGCACGGTGCCGAACCCGCCGCCGAGCGCTTCCTGGAGGCTGGGGATCCAGAGGTTCGCCACGAGCACGTAGATCAGGCCGCCGACGGTGGCCGCCGATCCGGCCGTGAGCAGGCAGGTGGAGATCAGATCCCACTTGCCCCGGGTGATGCTGGGCAACTCGGAGATGAGCATGGTGCCCATGCCGAACATGCCGATGGTGCCGATCAGCGTCATCGCCGACACGGCGGCGGAGGCCTGGCCGACCGCGGCCTGCGGGGCGAGGTGAGCCGCAACCCACCAGTACGCGAACCCGAAGACCGAGGTGATGAGCGTCGTCGCCATGAGCGAGCCGGCGTTCAGGAACAGGTCGACGTGGCCCCGGAGGGCTGAGAAGATGCCGCGTCTGCCCGTCGGTTCCGGCCCGGTGTCATGCGGTGCGGCGTGGGTTGCCGTCACTCTGATATCCCCCCAAAGATCGACGCAGTCAGAAAACTAGTAACTCGCCGTATTTGTGGGCTAGGGCGGGATGCCCAAGCTTCGCCGACCATCCGGTGCGGGAACTAGCCGTATCGGTGGTTGACACGCCCCTTTAGGCGGAATGACCACACCATGTTGGGGGTCGTTGCGGCGGGATTCGAACCCGACCCGGGCCGCGCCAAGCCTTGTGATTTTCATCTCTGTGACTGTGAGTGATGGCGTTGATCACAGCCAGCCGGACTTCTTGAGACGGTGGTAGACGCCACCGCCGATCAACAGCATGGACCCGATCGCGGCGTAGAAGCCGTACGGCGAACCGGTCCCCGGCAGCACCTCGAAGTTCATCCCGAAGATCCCGGCGATCACGGTCGGCACCGCGGCGATCGCGGCCCACGCGGCGATCTTGCGCATGTCGTGGTTCTGATCGACCGACACCTGCGCCAGCCGGGCCTGGAGGATCGAGTTCACCAGGTCGTCGAAGCCGGCCACCCGGTCCGCGGCCCGGGCCAGCCGTCCCCGGACGTCCTCCAGGTACGGTCGCAGCCCGGTCGGCAGAGCCTGCGAGTCCAGCAGCCGGGCCAGCGGGTCGCCCAGCGGCAGCACCGCCCGCTTGAACTCCACCATCTCCCGTTTCAGCTGGTAGATGTGGGCGAACTCGGAGGTGCGCACCGACGCGAAGGTCTCCTCCTCGATGCGCTCCAGATCCCGTTCGACGTGCTCGGCCACGTCCAGGTAGCTGTCGACCATCCGGCTGCCCACCGCGTACGCCACCGACCACGGGCCCTGGCGCAGCACGTCGGGACGGGACTCCAGCTCCTTGCGCACCGCCCAGAGGGGGCCGACCGGGCCGTGCCGCACGGTGATCGCGAACCAGGACCCGATCAGGATGGTCACGTCGCCGGTCTCCACCACCTCGGACGTCTCGGTCAGCTGATCGTGCTCGACATAGCGCGCGGTACGCAGGACCAGCCGGGTCACGTCGCCGAGGGTCTGCACGCCCGGCCGGTGCCCGCCCGACACGGCCTGCTCGACGAGCAACTCGTGCAGGCCGAACACCTCGGCCACCGGGCCCATCGTGGCCAGGTCCGGCTCGTGCAGGCCGAGCCAGAGGAAGGCGCCGCGGCGGCGCCGGGCCTGCCGGGCCGCCTCCGGATAGGGGATCGGGGCCGCGCCGCCGTGCCGCAGCCCGCCGGTGTAGACCGCGCAGTCGACCACCGCGTCCGGGTTGCCGGCCCGTGGGGCGGGGCCGGTCACCGGAACCGGCCGGGCGATGCTGTCCAGGAGACGGCCGATCGCGTGCGGCAGATCCCCGAGACGGGGTGGCCGCACCACCGGTCTCCGGAGCAGGCGTCGCCGCCCGGCTGAGTCGCCGCCCCGACCGAGCATCGGCCCGCCACCTTCCCGCATGCGTTCGGCTGCGTGGAAAAGGTAGCGGGCCGGGCCGGATCGGCGCTGTCCGGAGGGTGGCAGGCGGCTCTCAGTCGGAGCGCTGCATGGCGCGGACCCCGACGGCCAGGCCGAGCAGGCACACCAGCACGGCCGCGACCAGCCCCTCGACCGTGCTGCGGGACAGGACGTCGCCGCTGAACAGCGCCCGTTCGGCGTTCACCACGTACGTCATCGGGTTGGCCTTGGAGAGGGCCTGCAACCAGCCCGGCCCGGCCTCGATCGGGAGCAGCACGCCGGCCAGCAGGAGCAGCGGGAAGAGCAGGGTCTGCTGGACCGTCCAGAACAGCCACTCCTTGCTCTTGGAGGCGAGTGCCAGGGTGTACGACAGCGCGCCCAGCCCGACGCAGAAGCCGGCCAGGATGAGCACCCCGAGCAGCGCCCCGCCGAGATGCAGCTCGAAGCCGAACGGAATGCAGACGGCCACGATCAGGGCGGCCTGCGCGATCATCGGCACGATCTCCTTGAGCGCCCGCCCGATCAGCAGCGCGGGCCGCCGCAGCGGGGTGACGAGCATCCGCTCGTGCGAGCCGGTCTGCATCTCGTAGAGCAGGTTGGAGCCGGTCATCGAGGAGCCGAAGAGGCACGACATCACGATGATCCCGGGCACGAACCACTGCAGCGACGAGCCGCCGTCCGGTGAGTCGGGCAGCAGCGGCGCGAAGAGGCCGAGGAAGAACAGCGGCTGGATCATCGAGAAGATCACCGAGAACGGGTCGCGGACGACCGGCCGCAGCTCCCGGCTGAAGACGACGCGGGTGTCGCCGACGAGCGAAGTCATGATCAGGCCTCCACGAGTTCGGACTCCGGCGCGCTGGCGTCCTCGCGCAGGCTGCGGCCGGTGAGGGTGAGGAAGACGTCGTCCAGGGTGGGCCGGATGACCTCGATCGAGATCGGGCCGAGGGACGCCAGCCGGGCGGCCAGGCGCGGGCCCTCGTCGCTGGTGATCCGCACCTGGGCGCCGTGCTGCTCGCCGCCGGTGGAGCGGGCCGCCTCGCCCGCCTCGGCGGCGCACGCGAAGCCCAGGATCACCCGGTCGCCGACGTGCTTGGCCTTGAGCTGCCGGGGCGTGTCGTCGGCGATGATCCGGCCGTGGTCGATCACGATGACCCGTTCGGCCATCGAGTCGGCCTCCTCCAGGTAGTGGGTGGTCAGCACGATCGTCGTGCCGTGCTCGGCGCGCAGCCGCACGATGTGCTCCTGGAGGTTGGCCCGGTTCTGCGGGTCCAGCCCGGTGGACGGCTCGTCGAGGAAGAGCAGCTCGGGCGCGTGGATGAGGCCCATCGCGATGTCCAGCCGGCGCCGCTGGCCGCCGGAGAGGGTGGAGACGGTGCGGTTCGCCACCTCGGCGAGACCGAGCGACTCGATGAGCTCGTCGGCGCGGGCCCGGGCGGCACGGACGCCCATCCCGTACGCCCGGCCCTGGCTGATCAGCTCGTCCCGGCCGCGCTGGCTGTGCCCGGCGCCGTTGCCCTGGCCGATGTACCCGATCCGGAGCCGCACCTCACGCTGCCGGCGCACCACGTCGAAGCCGGCGACCTCGGCGCTGCCGCTGGTCGGGGGGATGAGGGTGGTGAGCATCCGCAGGGTGGTCGACTTGCCGGCGCCGTTCGGCCCGAGCATCGCGACCAGTTCGCCCCGCGCCACCGTCAGATTGACGCCGTCGACCGCGCGGACTTCCTTGAAGTGCTTCGTCAGCTCTCGCGTCTCAATCATGCCTCGACGGTAGAGTTCACTGCGGCCACTTCCTGACCGCAATCCGATGGAGTCTGGTGCCATGGCGAATACGAGTGCACGGATGCTGCGGCTCCTGTCGCTGCTGCAGACCCATCGCTACTGGCCCGGCTCGGAGCTCGCCGAACGGCTCGAGGTCAGCGCCCGCACGCTGCGCCGCGACGTCGACCGGCTGCGCGAGCTGGGCTATCCGGTGGACGCCTCACGTGGAGTGGCCGGCGGCTACCAGTTGCAGGCCGGGGCGGCCATGCCGCCCCTGCTGCTCGACGACGAGGAGGCGGTCGCCATCGCGGTCGGGCTGCGCAGCGCCGCCGCCGGCTCGGTGGCCGGTTTCGAGGAGACTTCGGTACGGGCGCTGGCGAAGGTGATCCAGCTGCTCCCGCCCCGGCTGAGGCGCCGCATCGACGCGCTCCAGGCGGTCACCACCCCCGGTGTGTTCGGCGGCGGCCCGGTCCTCGACGCGCTCACCCTGACCACCCTCGCGATGGCCTGCCGGGGCGAGGAGCGGCTGCGTTTCGACTACACACCCCGGGAGGGCGAGGCCGCCCGCCGCCACGTGGAGCCGCACCGCCTCGTCTCGCTGGGCCGGCGGTGGTATCTGATCGCCTGGGACCTGGAGCGCGGCGACTGGCGCAGTTTCCGGGTGGACCGGCTGACGGCCCCGCAGCCGACCGGCGCCCGATTCCGGCCGCGGGAGCTGCCCGGCGGCGACCCGGTGGAGTGGCTGCGCACCCGGATGCGGACCATCCCCAATCGGTACCGCGTGTCGGTCGTGGTGCGGACCGACGTGGCCACGATTCGCGGCTTCGTCGGCAACTGGGGTGAGGTGGAGGAACTGCCGGAGGGCGGCTGCCGTCTGCGGATGAACATCGACGATCTGGGCTGGCCGGTGATGGTGCTCGGCGTGCTGAACGCGCCTTTCACCGTGGAGTCACCGGCGGAGCTGCAGGAACAGGTCCGCCGGACGGGGCAGAACCTGTTGCGGCACGCAGGCTGAGCACTGTGGACGGACCGACGCCCCCGTGGCGCCGGTCCGCACTGAGGAACCTAGCGGCAGGGTCTGACAATTCTCCGAGACAATTAAGTATGTGCTTATAGAAATGTCGCGACGTGGCGGAGGTCGTCTCCGCCACGTCGCGAGCATGGACTTCCCGTCAGCGCTGGAGAGCCGCCACCGGGGTGATCCGCATGGCGCGGGCGGCCGGCCACAGACCCGCCAACAGCCCGCAGGCCGCGCTCCCCGCTGCGGCGAGCAGGGCGGCGCGCCAGTCCAGCACCGGCGTCCAACCGTTGAACAGCGCGGTCAGTGACGTGACGCAGGCGCCCAGCATGACCCCCACCAGACCACCCACCGCCCCGAGCACGGTCGTCTCCGACAACAGTTGCAGGAAGATGTGCGCGGGCCGGCCACCGATGGCCCGGCGCAGCCCGATCTCGGGCACCCTGGCGCCGATCCCGGCGACCGCCGCGTTCGCGATCGAGATCCCGCCGATGATCAGAGCGATCAGGCTGACCCACAGGCTGGACCGAGTCACGTTGCCCTCCACCTCGCGCCGCAGCGTCCGGGGATCCGGCGGGGCGATCGATCGCACCGCCGACGGCTCCTCCGGCCACAGCGCCAGCGGTGCCTGCCGGCCGATCAGTTGGGCCGCGCCCGGGACGGTGGCGATGAGCACGTCCTGTTCGCCCTCCCCGCCCTCACCCACCATCTCGGTGGCGAGGCTGGTCGGGATCACCACGGAGAGCAGCGCCTCCGGCCGCCGGGCCACGTCGTCGAAGATGCCGATGACGGTGTAGGCGCGATCGCCGATGAAGACGGCGACGCCGGTCCGGGTGATGTCGAGCCGCTCGGCCAGTGGGAGCGGCAGCAGCGCGACCGGGGAGGCGCGGCGTTCGTGGAAGTCGTCGTACAACCGGCCGGAGACCACGCGCGGCTCCATGGCGGCGAGTGCGCCACCGTCGGCGCCCAGGATCTTGACGGATTCCGGCTCACCGCCCATGGTGCGCCGGACCGGTGTCTCCCCGACGACCAGCCGGCGGCCGGCCGCGGTCACCCCGTTGAGATCACGCAGTGCCCGCAGGCGTTCGGGCGACTGCCAGCCGGCCGGCCCGTCGGCGTCCGTCGCGACCACCCGTACCTCCGTCGCCCGGCGGACGTCGAACGACTCGCTGACGAGCTGCCCCATGGTGGAGCTGATGCCGAGGGTGGCGACGAAGGCGGCGGCCCCCAGCACCGTGCCAACGGCGGTCAGCAGGGAACGGCCCGGATGCCGCCACATCGAGAGCGACGACTCCCGGACCGTGTCGCGCAGCCGGAACCGGGGAGGTTCGATGCCCAGCAGTGCGCGGGCCTGGCGGTCGTTGCTCACCACGCGCTCACCACGCCGTCGACGACCCGCAGGCGGCGGCGGCCGCGGGCGGCAATCTCGTGATCATGGGTGACCACGACCACGGTGAGGCCGTCCCGGTGCAGTTCGTCCAGGAGATCCAGCACGCCTGCGGTGTTCTCGGAGTCGAGGTTGCCGGTCGGCTCGTCGCAGAAGAGCACCCGTGGCTCGCAGGCGATCGCGCGAGCCACGGCGACCCGTTGCTTCTCACCGCCGGACAGTTGGCGAGGGTCGGCGTGCGCACGATGACCCAGACGCATCCGTTCCAGCGCGGTGCGGGCGAGTTGCCGACGCCGGCGCGGCGAGTGCGGGCCGTACAGCATTCCCAACTCCACGTTCTCCAGCGCGCTGCGCCCGGCCAGCAGATGGAAGGCCTGGAAGACGAATCCGAAGATCTGACCGCGTACGGCGCCGCGGGTGGCCTCCCCGAGCGTGCGTGTCTCGACCCCGTTGATGCGGTAGCTGCCCTCGGTCGGGGCGTCCAGCAGGCCGAGGATGTTCAGCAGGGTCGACTTCCCCGCGCCGGAGGGCCCGGAGATGGTGACGTGGTCTCCCTGGGCCAGGCCCAGATCGGTCGGGCGCAACGCCATGACGGGGTGCCCGTCGTTGTAGGTCCGGGACACCCCGGTCAGGCTCAGTACCGGGTCAGTCACTACCCACCACGACCTGGGTGCCCTCCGCCACGGCTCCGGCCGGCTCGGCCTCGATCGCCACCCAGCCGCCGCCGCTCTGCCCGTCGCGAACCGTGACGTCCTCGGTGCCGTCCTCGGTCACCACGGTGACGAAGAGTGAGCCGTCGGGCCGGGAGTAGACCGCGGTCACCGGCACCGCCAGCTTGGGCTCCCGGTCCTCTGACGCTGTCACGTCGACCCGGACGCTGCGGTTCGGTGCGTTGATGGCCGTGCCGGTGAAGGTCAGGCGAACCGGGAAGCCGGTGCTGCCGGATGCCGGGTCCTCGACGACCTCGGCGCCGATGGACTTGACGGTCGCTGTCGTCTCGGAGCCCGACGTCTCGTCCAGCACGGTGGCCCGCTGCCCGACGGCCAGCAGGCCGACCTGCTCGGTGGAGACAGTGAGGACCACCTGCGGGGCGGATCCGTCGAGTTCGGCGACGACCGCCCGGTCCGGCGAGGACAGCACGGAACCGGTCTTGATCCGTACTGTGGTGATCTTCTGACCGGACCGGGCCAGGCGCACCAGGTAGGAGCGCAGCAGACGCGGGCCCGCGGTCTGCTTCGCCTCGGCCAGCGTCTCCAGGGCGTCGGTCAGCGCCTTCTTTGCCGCGGCAACGCCCAGCTTGGCGGCGACAGCCTCGCGGTACGCGGCTCTGGTGGCGGCGACGTTCTGCTTGGCCTCGGCCAGCGGAGCCTGGTCGCCGCGCGGGGCGGTGTAGCCCTCGTCGTCGTACCAACGGCTGAACGCCGCCTGTGTCACGGCGTCGAAGATGCCGGTGAGCCGGACGTCGTAGCCGAGCCGCCGCAGCGCCCGTTGCACCTCGGTCACGTCCCGGCCCTTGGCGCCTCCGGCGATGTCCCGATAGAGCGGGAACGGCAGTTTGAGCGTCATCAGCGGCTGGTCGGCGACCTCGGCGATGGCCTGGCCCTCGCCGAGCACGTCGCCCTTACGGATGCGCACCCGGGTGACCACGGCGTCCGCGCCGATGAGCCCGGCCGGCGCGGCCAGCGGGACGCTGGGGCCGGGAAGGATCTGTCCCCGCAGAGTGACGTCCTCCGCCAGGACCCGCACCTCGGCCTTCGTGGTGACCAGCGACGGCGACGGAGGCGCCGCCTCCGCCGCCGCCTGCTGCGGGGACCGCAGATTGGGGCCGAGCACGATGGATCCGCCGACCAACACGAAGGCGCAGCTCACCGTGATGGCCGCGACACGCGCTCGCCGGGACCCCATCATGCCGAGCCGACCAGATCCGCGGCCTTCTTGGCCAGGTCCTCGATCTTGGGGTTGAGCTCCGCCAGCTTGTCCTCGTTGCGAGCGGTGATCTCCGCCGCTGTGGCGTTCGCGTCCTTGAGGAGTTTCTCCACCCGGCCCGACGCCGCGTCGCAGCGGTACCAGGCCGCGGCCAGCTCGGCTTCCTGAGGGCTGGGCGTGTAGGGGCGCTCAGCCACCGGCGGGCCGATCTGCACACCGCCCTTGGCCGGGCTCGGCGCCCACTGGTCGATCTTCTTGTTGGCGCCGAGCTTGATTCCGAAGTGCTTGACGTCCCACATCTTCAGGAAGGCCTCCCGGTCGCGCAGCGGGAACCCCTCCTTCTCCAGGCAGTCGGCGAGCGCCGGAATGTCGGACGGAACACGTTTGCGCAGGAATACGGCGAATTCGCCGGCGACCTGGTTGGCGACCTCGTTGTAGGCCTCGATGGTCTTGCGGGAGTCCTCTCCGAGCTTCTCGTTCGCCTCGTCCGTGCACTCCTCCAACTTCTTGTCGAAGTTCTTGTCGTAGCTGACGAGACGTGCGGGCTCCGCCGGGTAGACGCTCCCGAAGCCGCGCTCCCGGGCCTGCTTCTCGCTGGTGAAGCCGCGGAACCGCCCGCCGTCGAGAACGAACATCATTTCCGTGCCGTTCTGGCGCTGCACTCCCACATTCGCCATCTGGGGATAGCCGGCGTCCTTCAAGCAGCTGCCGGTCAACTTCCGCACCGCGTATTCCAGGAGGTCGATTTTTTCGCCCTGGATGAGGTCGAAACTCTTTCCTGAAACGGCTGCGGGGCGACCGCCCTCATTCGAGGAGGCGGCGGATTCGGTCGACTGGCTGGAATCGGTGGAATCCGAGCAGGCGCCTAGGGCCATGGCCAGAACAATGGCCGAACTCCAGCGGGCTTTTTTCACTTCTGGAATCCTCGTAATCACTCAATGACAGGGAAGGCGCTGCGGGAACGCCGGAAAGCGTTCCCGCAGCGGATTTCTTCAGATCACGTGCCCCACCGCTGGTGGACGCTGCAACGCGAGTGCGCGTAGTTGCCGTCGTTCCAGAGGTAGAGACGCGCGTAGCTGGAGCCGGTGTCCATCTTCGTCTCGCCGCCGTAACCGTCCACGACGTAGATCGTGCAGCTGGTGTCACGGCTGACCCACATCGAGGCGGCGTACTGCACGGTGCCGCTGCCGCCACCGCCCCAGCTGAAGTCGTCGTGCCGCTGGCTGTACCAGAAGTGCTTGATGGCGGTGGTGTACTTGGTGTCCCAGTTCTTCTTCAGGCAGATCTCACCGACGTTGCAGGCGAGGTTGCCATCGCCGGCGTCCGCGGCCTGCGCGGCCGTGGGCGCCATGGCGAGCATGCTCAGGCCGGCGACGCCGGCCATCGCGATGCGCGCTACGCGAGCGCGCAGAGGTACGATTTCTCCCGTCCTCACGAGGACTCCTTCTTGGGGTAGAGGACACTGATGGCTGCAGCGTTGCAGCGTTGCAGCCATCCCAAAATGGTTGCATGACGCAGTTCCGTTAATCGGTCCTGAATCCAGCCATGGGAATGTAGCAGTGGCTGTAGTGGCCCCGACAGGGGCATCCGATATAACTCGTGTGTCCTCTGCTGTGGGATGGATCATGGCCCTCGGAAGGGTCGGGAGTTGCGATGAATGCGCAAGATCAACTAGAGTTCGCCTCTAGCGGATTCTGCTGTTTCCGGCGGATTGTTTTGGTCGCGGTCAGTGCACTCGCAGTGATTCTCCCAGCTCGATAACCTGGGCTTCGGTGAAGTCGCGCGGCACCATCAAGTGGTATGCGGATCCGTCGGGAAAAGTACCGTCCAGAATCCAGCGCTCGGTGGCCCGAGTCAGCGTGGCGGGCCGGCCGGCGACCGTGACTTCGCTCCGCGCCTCGAAGCCCTCGGCCTCACCGAGGTCCTGCGGTGCCGAATACCAGACCACGTGCACCTCACGGTCACTGCCGCGCTCTTGGTAGGACTGGATCGCGATGCTGCTCTCGTCGCTCTTGAACCCGCCGAGCGTCCAGCCCTCCGGCGCCAGGCCCAGGGTGACCTTGAACTTCACCGGCCTCGGCTGGTCGACCACCGTGCGGGCCAGGCGCAGGACCTCCTCCTCGGAGGCGTACCTTCCGTTGCCGACGATCGTCACCCACTGACCGGCGCGGCGTTCCCAGGTGAGCTGGACCGAGGCGGTCGTGCCCGAGCCGTCCGGGATCGAGAGGATCGTGGCCGGCCGGTCGTCCACCTCGATCGTCCGCTCCCCGTTGGCGCCGCCCTGCGGTGCGGACGGTTCCGGGACGAGAACCACGGAGTCGTTCACCGTGTCCCCGAAGACACCCATGACGGGGCCGCCGGGATCCGCGGTGAACGACGGCTCGCCGAGGCCCGGCAGGCCGAACGGGAATTGCGGGGCGGACACCGACACCAGGCGGACCGGCCCGAAGGAGAGCCGGGCCCGCGGCTGCTGGGCGGTGACGTCCGGCGAGCGGAAGCTCGGGTGCGGTCCGGGCAGGACGGCCACGGCCGCCGCCACGGCGGCGATGCCGGCCAGGCCGACGATCGCGATGCGAGGGAGCAGACCCCACCGGCGATTGCGCGCGGGTGCGGCCACCGGCCCCTCGATCTCCGAGACCAGTCGGGTACGGGCAGCGCGCCACGCTTCATCGGAGAGCTCGGTCGCGGCCGGGCCGTACTCGTCGATCAGCTCGATGTCGTTCATTTCTCCACCTCCGAGGCGAGGGAGCCGAGGGCGGCGCGGGTCACCTTGCGGGCCCGGTTGATCCGGGAGCGGACCGTCCCCACCGGGATGTCCAAAGTCGCGGCGATCTCCGCGTACGAAAGTTGTGCATAGGCCAGGAGCAGCAGCGCGTCGCGATCACGGGCCTTGAGTTTCGCCAGCGCCGCGGCGAGGTCGGCGCGCAGGGCCGTGGCGTCCACCCGGTCGTCCACCGAGTCGTCGGCGTGCGTGCGCGGCTCTTCGGCGGCGGCGCGGGCCAGCGCCCGGTAACGCCGCTCCTCCTGCCGGACATGGTGGTGCAGCACGTTGGTGGCGATGCCGTAGAGCCAGGCCCGGACCTCCAGCCCGAGCGGCTGGTAGGACTCGCGCCTGCGGAAGGCGATCAGGAAGGTCTCGGCGAGCAGGTCATCGGCGTGCGCTCCGATCCGGCGGGCCAGGTAGCGATGGATCGCCTCGGCATGCCGGTCGAAGAGCGGCCCGAATTGTTCCGGCTCCCGCACCGATTCCCGGATCAGCACGTCGTCGGCGATCTGCATCGCTTGCGAGCGTAGGTCGGTCACACCCGTTGATGCCCGCAGGTCCGAAACGGGTTCACAAAATTTTCAGATGGGCCGGGAGAAGCGCCAGGACCAGGCGTTGTCGGCCTCGGTGGAGCCGTACGTGCGGCGCCGCTCCCGCTTGTGGAACCCGCGCGCCTCGTAGAACGGGATGCCGAGCTCGTTGCCCTCCAGCGCGGCCACCCACATCTCGGTGGCGCCCAGCTCCCGCAACTGGGTGGTGATCCGGTCCAGCAGCAGCGTGCCGAGGCCCCGGCCGCGCTCGTCCGGGTCCAGGTAGAGCACGAAAAGCTCACCCACGCCGGGCGCGGTGAGCCCGCCGCCGGCCGCACCGACCACCCGGCCGTCCTCCTCGGCCACCTGGTAGCCGAGCCAGCCCGGCGGCGCGGCCGCGATCTCCTTGGCCACCCGCTCGGCGTGGTAGAACTCGGCGAGCATCCGCTCGATGAACTCTTGCGACAGCAGGTCCGGGTAGGTGGTCCGGTAGCCCCGCGTGCAGATGTCGCGGATCGCCGCCACGTCCGAGTCGGTCGCCGCACGCACCTCAGCCATGGACGGAGGATAGGTCCCGTTGCCGGATGTGGTCGTCGTGCCACTCGGAGCCCACCCGGAAGCGTTTCACCCCGACGATCTCGAAGCCGTGTTTGGCGTAGAACCGGGCGGCCCGCGCGTTCTGCTGGTTGACGCCGAGCCAGCAGGTCGCGGCGCCGGTCTTCGCGGCGGCGGCCAGGGTGCCGGTCATCAGCTCGGCCGCCGTGCCGCCGCCGTGCCGCTCCGGCGCCACGTAGAACTTGCTCAGCTCGATGCTTGTCGACGCGTCCACGACGGCCGCCACGTCCGGGTCGGCGATCGGGCCGCGGACCAGCATCGAATAGCCCACCGGATGATCACCGGCGGACACCACCAGCAGGGTCCGGTCCGGGTCGGCCAGATAGCGGGCGAAGCACTCCACCGACAGGTGCGCCGCGACGAACGCGTCGATGTCGGCCGGCGCCGTGCCGGGCGGGCACGCCAGGCCGAAGGTGTGAGCGGCCAGCTCGTGCAGCGACTGCTCGTCACCCGTGGTGGCGAAGCGTGTGGTGATCGTCATGGAGAAACTGTTTACAATCTTCAGAGTGAGCGAGCGGACGGTGCAACTCGGCGATGTTATCCCTCGGCCGGCCTCGGTGCGGCCCGTCACGGACGCGACGTTTCCGATCGTTTCCGGTACGGCCGTCAGCGCGCCGCCGGGGTTGGAGAACGTCGCGGCCCACCTCGGGCTGCCGCTGTCCCCGGACGGCGCGATCCGCCTGAGCCTGGACCCGGAGCTGCCCGCCGAGGGTTACCGGCTGGAGATCACCACCGACGGCGTCACCCTCGCCGGCGGGACCCCGGCGGGCGTCTTCTGGGGCGTCCAGACGCTGCGCCAGCTCGGCCCGGTGCTGCCCGGCGGCGTCGTCGAGGACCGTCCGCGGTACGCGTACCGCGGCGCCATGCTGGATCTGGCCCGGCACTTCTTCACCCCGGACGAGGTGAGGGCACACGTCGACCTGCTCGTCCAGTTCAAGATCAATCATCTGCACCTGCACCTCACCGACGACCAGGGCTGGCGCCTGGAGATCCCCGGCTGGCCCCGGCTCACCGAGGTCGGCGGCGGCCCGGGCACCGGCGTGGACGGGGCCGGACCGGGCTTCTTGACCTGCGCCGAGTACACCGGCCTGGTCGCCTACGCGGCCGAGCGGTTCGTCACCGTGGTGCCCGAGATCGACATGCCCGGCCACGTGAACGCGGTGCAGGTCGCCTACCCCGAGCTCGCCGCCGACGGGCAGCCGGTCGCGCCGCGCACCGACGCCGAGGTCGGCTACAGCTCCCTGGTGGCGGGCAAGGAGGAGACGTACGCGTTCGTCGAGGCCGTGCTGAAGACGGTCGCCGACCTGACCCCCGGCCCCTACCTGCACATCGGCGGCGACGAGTGCATGGCCACGCCGCCCGGCGACTACCGCGCCTTCCTGGAGCGGGTGCTGCCGATCCCGGCCGCCCACGGCAAGAACGTCATCGGCTGGCACGAGATCGCCGCCGTCGACCTGCCGGAGACGGCGATCGTCCAGTTCTGGCGGATCGAGGAGTCCGACGAGGCGGTGGCCCGGGCCGCGGCGTCCGGGCGGCGCGTCATCGTCTCCCCGGCCGACCGCACCTACCTCGACATGAAGTACGACGCCGGCACCCCACTCGGGCTGGACTGGGCCGGGTACCTGACGGTCGAGCGGGCCTACGACTGGGACCCGGCCGAGCGGCTCCCGGGCGTCGGCGAGGAGGCGATCCTCGGCGTCGAGGCGCCGCTCTGGTCGGAAACCCTGCGCAGCGTCGACGACGTGCGTTATCTCACCTTCCCCCGGCTGCCCGCGGTGGCCGAGGTGGCCTGGTCACCGCGCGGCAGCCGGGACTGGGCGTCGTTCCGGGAGCGGCTGGCCGCCTTCGGGCCCCGCTGGACCGCCGCCGGCATCAACTTCCATCGAGCGCCCGAGATCGACTGGCACTGAGCGGGTGGGTCACCGCGTGCTCCGGGACGACCAGCTGGATCCGGTCCCGGGGCAGCGCCGGGACCCGGGACAGGTCGATCCCGGTGTCCTGCGGCGGCAGGTAGTGGTCCAGCTCCGCGAGCCGCCGCACCATCGTGCCGAGCAGCGCCACGGTGAGCCGCTCGCCCGGGCAGCGGTGCCCGGTCCGCGGATCCCCGCCACCCTGCGCGATCAGGTCGAAGTCGCCGATGTCGCGGCCCAGGAACCGCTCCGGCGAGAACGCGTACGGCTCCGGCCACACCTCCGGATCGTGGTTCTGCCCGTAGACGTCGAGCAGCACCAGCGTCCCGGCCGGGATCGGCTCGCCCTGGAAGAAGCCGTCCCGGACCGCCCGGCCGCCGAGGAACGGGGTGAACGGGTAGAACCGCCGCACCTCGTGCACGAACGCCTCGGTGTACTCGTCGTCGCCGGAACGGATCCGGGCCTGGTGACGCGGCCACATGTCCATGGCGTGCGCCGCGAACGCCACCAGCCAGGCCACCGCGATCGTCGGGCGGATGATGTTCAGCAGCTCCACCGCGGCCACCCGCGGATCCAGCTCGGCGCCGTCCTCGACGTGGTGCGCCACGGCGGACAGGGGGGTCGCTGAGCGCGGCTCAGCCCGTACCGAAGAAATGATCTTCGAAAGCCGGTGCTCCTCCAGGCGGCGGGCGGCGAACGCCCGCGCGGTGCGCGGACCGACCGTCGCGAACCCGTCGACCATCGACAGACAATGCCTGGCCAGGGCGTTTCGCTCACGCCCGTCCAGGGGTACGCCGCACCAGCGCGCCACCGCCGACGCGATGATCCGCGCCGACTCGTCGAACAACCGCACCGGCGGACCGCCCCGCCACCGCTCGGCGGCCGAGTCGAACGTCTCCCCGGCCAACTCGGCCAGACGGTCGATCCCGTCGTCCATCAGCAGTGACGTGAACAGCGCCTTCCGGTGCCGGTGCGCCGCGCCGTCCAGGGTCTGCACCCCGCCGGCGCCGAACAGGGTCTGCGTCACGAGCTCCGGCAGCGCCGAGTGCCGCTCCAGGTTGCCGGGACCGTAGAAGAACTGCGCCGCGGACGGGCCGCAGATACCGACGGCCGGTCTGCCCAGAACCCGGGTCCGTGCCGGGCCGCCGCCCGCCCTGCGGCGGAGATCCGGCAGCCACGCGTACCCCTTCAGGGCGACGGCCAGTGTCTGATCGAGGTCAGCCATGCCGTTCGTATATCCCGCTGCCCGGACACGAAACGGTTACGTACGGTTTTGGCCCTACGCTGGGTGGCCGACCGGCGGGAGGAGTGCGACTTGAGTAGGAATACGCCATCGGGGGCGGCCCGGTCGGCCGTCGCGCTGGCCGGATTCTTCGCCGTCGCGGGCCTACAGCTCGCGGTCGTGCTGCTGATCCTCTGGGCGGTGCTGTCGGTGCTGCCCAGCGCCGTCGCGCTGCGGGCCGGCGCGCCGCTGAGCATCGCCACCGTCGGCGCGCTCGGCTACGCCACCTGGCGTGCCCTGCACACCCGCCGCCGCACCCCGGCCGGGGTGGCCGTCACCCGCGAACAGGCCCCCAGGCTGTGGGAACTCGTCGACGGCGCCGCCGCGGCCGCCGGTGTCACCCCACCGGACGGGGTCACCGTCGTCGCCGACGCCACCGCCGTCCTCGGCGAGCACACCCGGATGCTCGGCCTGCTCGGCGGGCGCCGCGACCTGTACCTGGGACTGCCGCTGCTCCAGGCACTGCCGCCCGGCCGGCTCAGAGCCGTCGTCGCGCACGAGCTGGCACACGGCTCGCCGGGGCTCGGCCGGTGGGCGCCGCTCGCCTACCGCGGCCGGATCGCGGTCGGCCGGATGGTGCCGCGGATCTCCCGGCGCGACCCGGCCGGAGTGGTCCTGCGCGCCTACGCCGGGTTCTACCGGCGGATCGACGCGCCGTTCAGCCGCGCCCAGGAGCTGGCCGCCGACCGGATCGCGGCCGAGCACGCGGGCGTCGCCGACACCGTGGCCGCGCTGCGCGACCTGCCCGCCCTCGCCGGGATGCAGCGGCTGTTCCACGCCGAGTACGTCGGACCCGGCTGGCAGGCCGGCTACGTGCCGGACGACGTGTTCGGCGGGCTGCTGCGGGTGCTGGCCGCCCGCTCCACCGAGATGACCATGCTGCGGGCCACCGCACCCGAGCCGAGCGGGCCGTGGGACACCCACCCGCCGCTCACCGAACGAGTGGCCGCGCTCGCGCCGTCCCCTTCCACGCCGGCCGCTCCGGTTTCGGCTCCGGGGCAGGCCTCGGTCTCAGGTTCGGCCCCCTCGTCGCCGGAGGACCCACCGGCACCGGAGGCCACCGGTGAGCCGGGCGGGGACGAGCCGCCGGAGAAGGCCGGGGACCCGGACGAGGAGCTGGTGCCGGACCTGCCGGCGCTGGGCCGGGCGCTCCAGGCGGTGGCCTTCCCGCCACGCGGGCGCAGCGTGGTGAGCTGGGACGAATGCCTCAGTGTCGCCCGTACCACGGAGATGGAACGCGAAGCGGAAGCCGCGCTCGCGGCGATCTCACGCGCCTCGGACGCGCCCGTGCCGGATGCCGCGCACCTGCTCACCCTCGTCGCGGACGGCCGGCTGCGGGCCGCCGCCGGCGCCGTCTTCCCGGACGCGCCACCGGAGGAGATCACCGCCCGGATCGTCGATCTGCTCGGGCTCATGCTGGCCCTGGCCGCCCTGCGCAGCGGGGTGGCCCGCTGGCGGCACAGCTGGACCGGCGCGGCCGAGGTGATCGCCGTCGACGGCACCAACCTGAACCTCGCCGAGCTGGCCGCGGCGGCCGCCGACCCGGAGACCACCGAGGCGGTCCGTGCCTATCTGACCGAGGCCGGCGTCGATCTGGCCGCCCCGCCGGACGAGCGGGCCGCGGCGCGCGCCCGGGTGCTCGGCGGACTGGTCAACCTGTCGGCGGACGGCGCCCGCACCGACCTGCTCGTCACCGATCTGGGCCTGCTGCTGGTCCCGGGCCTGCCGCGCGGCCGCGGCGCCGAGGCGAAACGCCGGTTGACCCGGATCGCGGCCGACGGGGTGCCGGCCGCCGCCGAGACGTCCGCGGAGCGCCGTTTCGTGCCGTTCGCCGACGTCGCCGGGGTGACCGTCCTACCCGGACGGCGCAAAGGCTGGATGCTCGGCCTGCGGGACGGCGGCGGCCTGACCCTGAAACCGTCCCTGGACGCCGACGAGCTGCCCGGCGGCTGGGCCGCCTGGGACGAGGCGGTCACCTTCCTGGCGCGAACCCGCTGACCCGAGTCGCCTGTCCGACGAATCAGCAATCGTTACGTCACTTTGGGTCACAATAACCTCGGCGATTGTTCGCTTGGCCGACGTCCGAATCGGGTAGCAGGTGCCGGAGCGAGGCGCGACGATCGTCTGGGACGCGGGGGAGGGGCCGTCATGGAACGAGGTCCGTTGGCACTCTTCGGGGCGATCGTGGCGGTGGGCCTGGGCCCGGCCCTGTGGCTGGGCGCGCAGCTCGGGGCGGTCGATCTCGCCCCCGGCCAGCGGCCGGCCCCGGTCAACGAGCAGTTCCCCGGCGTCGACATGGACTTCGGTGGCTCCGGCGCGGGCGATCCGGCCGTCGACCCGATGTCCACCCATCCGCTGACGCCGCACAGTCCGGCGGCGCCCGCCAAGCGGAAGACCAAGGCCGCGACCCGCGATCCGGTGCGGCAGGCGCCGTCGCCGTCGCCGGTCTCGCCCTCGGCATCGCCGTCGCTCTCACCGTCGCTCGCTCCGTCGCTCTCACCGTCCGGCCCGCCGCCCAGCGACGAACCGGCGCCCCCGTCGCCGTCGTCGCCCGAGGTCTCCGAGCCGGTCGCCGGCAGTCCCGATCCGGAGCCGTCGACCCGATGAGGGGGAGCCGTGCACGGCTCCCCCTCATCGGCGCCCGGGCTCAGATCCCCAGCAGGCGGTCCAGGATGTCGCGGTAACCCCGCAGCTCGACACGCAGCGACTCGGTGTCGTCGGTGCCGGTGGACAGCGAGCCGCGATGGTCCCGCAGCGCCGCGGTCAGCTTGTCGACCGCCTCGTCCACCAGCCCGGCCGCCTCGCCGGTGGCAGCCTTCGGGTCGTCGACGAAACGCAGCTGGATGTCACGCCACCGCTCGCGCAGCGACTCGACGTCACCGCCCGGGAAGAACGCCACCGGGCCGCTGGAAGCGGTGGCCGCGGCCGGCGCCGGCACGATGCCGGCCGGGTCGTCCGCGGTGTGCCGCGGCTCGTCGTCCACACCGGACCGGATCTCCCGCGTCAGGTGCGGGTCGTCGAAGGTGCCCCGGTCCTCGAGCGCGGTGTCCACCGCCGGGGCGTCGTCCTTGCGGGCGTCACCCGTGCGGTCGTGGTCCTCGTGGGCGCCGGCCTCGACCTCGGCCGCGTCGGCCTTCGCCACCGCGGCGTCCGCCTTCGCCACCGCGGCGTCCGCCTTCGCCTCCGCGGCGTCGGCCTTGACCGCGGGCGCCGCCCCGGCGTCACCGTCCAGGCCGTCTCGTTCCCGCCCGTCGGGCAAAGCGACGGTACGGTCGGCGTCCGCCCCCGGACCGCCGGTGGTGGGGATCCGGTCGGTGCGATCCGGGTCGTCGCCGACCGCGGAGGAGCCCACCGCCACGGGCTGCCGGTCCGGGCCGGCCGGCCCGGCCGGGTCGTGCTGCCACGGCGAGCCGGCCCGCTGCTGGGGCACCGGCCGGGCGGCGGTGCCGGTCCCGCTGTCGTGCTCCCGGGCCTCGCCGGCCTCGCCGGTCTCGCCGGTCTTGTCGGTCTCGTCGGTCTCGTTCGCCTCGTTGGAGAAGAAACGCATCGTGGGGACTCCTCAGCGGCTGGTGGCGTCGGGTTCGGGGGTGGGGTCGGCGCGGTTCACGTCGTCGGCGGCCGGCCGCGGCGCGGGGGTGGCGTGCCGGACCGGGTCCTCACCGAGCAGGTCGGCGAAGAGGGCGCGGTAGTGGACCAGGGCCTGCCGCAGGTCCTCGGTCTCGGCCTGGTCGTCCCGGCTGCGGACGCTGATCTCGTGGGCCGAGCGGTAGTGCTGCAGGGTGGCGGCGTGTTCCACGGACAGGTCGGCGAGCCGCTCGTCGTAGTCGCCGGTCGGGTAGCCCCGCTCGGCGATCAGGCGCGTGACCAGCTCGTCGGCGGTCGCGACCGCCTCCTTCGGACTGTCCACGAAACGGATCTGGACCTCTTCCCAGGCGGCGGCGTACTTCGTACGGGACTCGGGGGACAGGGGCTTGAGTTCGAGACGCGCGTGCCGCTTGGTGCGCTCGAGCAGCTCCTTCTCCGCCTCCGAGCGGTTGCCGGTGTCGGCGACCATCCGGTCGTACTCGGGGCCGAAGGTCTGCCGCAGCCGTCGGCGGCGCGCGACCTGGACACCGACCACGAGCGCGGCCAGCACCAGTAGGACGACGACGATCAGGACGATGGTGGCGATGGCGGACATCAGGTTCCTCCTTCTTCCAGCGCATGTATTCCCATCCCGTACCACGCGCCAATCCCACTGTGCCGAATAAGGGATGCGCGGGACGGAATCGGGCCCGCACTGTCGTAAGGCCGACGATCTAGCGAAAAAGATCGGGAGCCGTTCTGGCTGGACAAACAGGAGGAAGACGGCCGGCCCGGCGGTTCCGGGAACTAGCTGAGACGGACGTCATTACGTATTCTTCCGCAAGCGCGAGCCATGACTCTGCCGGCCGATCCCCTGACGAACGGCCGGCGCCCGGGTGGCGCGCTGGTCGTTGCCTTGCCGAACCCCTCGGGCGGAGCCTGATGAGAAGCCGTAACTGGTCGATCCGTTCGAAGATCATCGCTATGGTCGCCGTGCCGCTGTCCGCGGTGCTGGCCCTCTGGATCTTCGCGACCGCGGTGACGGCCGGGCCCGCCAGTCATCTGCTCGACGCCCGCGAGACGGTCCTCAAGCTCGGCGACCCCGGGATGCGGCTGATCGGCCAGTTGCAGCGCGAGCGCCACTACTCCGCCATCTACCAGGCCACCACCCGTCCCGCCAAACCCGAACTGGCCCAGGAACGGGTGATGACCGACCGGATCGTCACCGAACTGCGCTCGGCCGCCGCCGAGGCCGACGCCGGCGAGGAGGTCACCACCCGCGTCGACGCCCTCCTCGGCGAGCTGGACAAACTCGGCGAGATCCGCCAGGAGGTCGACGACCGGAAGACCAGCTACTTCTACACCGCCCAGGACTTCGACCGGATCATCGACGCCGCGTTCGAGGTCTCCCGGTCGGCGGCCGTCTTCTTCCACGAGCGGGTCGACCGCGAGGTCCGTGGACTGATCAGCGCCTTCCGCGGCCTGGAGTACCTGAGCCGGATCGACGCCCTGCTGGCCGGCTCGAACGCCCAGGGGCGGATCGACGCCAAGACCCGGGAAACCCTGATCCTGTACGTCGGGACCTCCCGCTACCTGATCAACGCCGGTGTCGCGGACATGCCCGAGCGGGCCAAGGGCGACTACTCCCGGCTGATCACCCACCCCAGCTTCGTCAAACTGGACGAGCTGACCCACGCGCTGCTCGCCGAGCGTTACGCCGGCGGCCCGCCCCCGGTGAGTGGCGTCACCTGGCAGGCCGAGTACGACTACGTGGCCCAGGAAATGCGCGACTTCACCACCCGGGTGGTCGACGACGTGGCCGCGGACGCCACCCCGCTCGCCATCGACATCATCGGCAAGATGGTGGTCACCGCCCTTCTCGGCCTGATCGCGCTGGGCCTGTCCATCTACGTCTCGGTACGGCTCGGCCGGTCCATCGTCAGCCGCCTGATCCGGCTGCGCCGGGACGCTCTCGAACTCGCCTCCGAGCGCCTGCCCTCGGTGGTCCGGCGATTGCAGCGCGGCGAGACCGTCGACGTCGAGGTGGAGACGCCGCCGCTGGAGTACGGGCGCGACGAGATCGGCCAGCTCGGGCACGCGTTCAACGACGTTCAGCGTACGGCCGTGCAGTCCGCGGTCGACGAGGCGAACGTCCGGCGCGGCATCAACGAGGTGTTCCTCAACATCGCCCGGCGCTCGCAGACCCTGCTGCACCGCCAGCTGTCGCTGCTCGACCGGATGGAACGCCGGGAGACCGACCCGCAGGAGCTGGAGGACCTCTACCGGGTCGACCACCTCGCCACCCGGATGCGGCGGCACGCCGAGGACCTGGTCATCCTGGCCGGTGCGGCCCCCGGCCGGGGCTGGCGCAACCCGGTTCCGGTGATCGACGTGGTCCGTGGCGCGATCAGTGAGGTGGAGGACTACAAGCGGGTCGACATCCGCTCGATCGTCACGTCCGCACTGGTCGGACGGGCGGTCGGCGACGTGATCCACCTGCTCGCCGAGCTGATCGAGAACGCCACCTCCTACTCCCCGCCGCACACCCGGGTCCAGGTCGTCGGCCAGGTGCTGCCGAACGGGTACGCCGTCGAGATCGAGGACCGGGGCCTGGGCATGTCCGCCGAGGCGCTGGAACAGACCAACCGCCGCCTTGCCGAGCCGCCGGAGTTCGACCCGGCGGACAGCGCCCGGCTCGGCCTGTTCGTGGTGGCGCAGCTCGCCCACCGGCACGGCATCCGGGTCTCGCTGCGCGCGTCGGCGTACGGCGGGGTGACCGCCGTGGCGCTGATCCCGGGTGATCTGGTGACCGGCGGACCGTCCGGCGGCCGTTCGCCCGGTGGCTCCACCACCGGCCCTCTGGTCGGCACCGGCGCCGAGGACCCGTCCCGGTCGCTCGCGGCGCTCCAGTGGCAGGGCAGCGGCGAGCTGAAGCAGATCACCACGTCCGGCCGCCGGGCCGCCTTGGAGGACGCGCCGTCCCGGGACGGCGCCTCGGTGAACGGTCACCACCCGGAGGGCGCCGAGTTCACCGGGCCGGCCCCGAGCACGGTCGCGTCCGAGCTGAGCGCCGAGGGCCTGGTGCAGCGCAGACGTACCCGGAAATCGGCCACCCCGCCGCCCGTCACCCCGCCGACCGACGTGGCGGACCAGACGATCGACCTGTCGGTGCTGGACGAGCTGGCCGCCGGCCTGCCGACCGCGCCCCGGTCGGTGCCCCGCAACTCGGCGTCACCGGCCGTCGACACGCCCGGGACGCCGGAACTCGATTCACTCAGCGCCCCGGAGCTCGACACGCCGGGGGCACCGGAACTCCAGGCGCCCGGTGCGCCGGAGCTCGACACGCCCGGGATGCCGGAGCTCGGGGCGCCGGCCGCCGACGATGCGGAGACCACGATGGCGCTGCCGATCGCGCAGGTCTCGCCGGCGCCGTCCGACGTGGGCGAGGACGGCCTGCCCCGCCGGGTCCGGCAGGCGAGCCTGGCGCCGCAGTTGCGCCGGCAACCGGCCGAGGATCCGCCGTCCACGGCGCCGGCTCGCAGCCCCGAGCAGGTCCGTACGCTCATGAGCGCATTGCAGCTCGGCACCGCCCGGGGCCGCGTCGACGCGGCCCGCGTCGAATCTGCCGCCGAACACGCCGAGGCTCCCAGCGATGCGACGCCCGGCGATGCGGCTACCGTCAATCTCCCGGCCGTCCCCGCGGCCGGGGACAACGCACCATCCGGGTCGGAGGCCGGCGTGCACGGCGATCACGCCGAAGGTCCCGGGGAGAACCCCTTGCTGGAGAAGGACGCATAAGTGGCACAGACGAAGCAGAGCGCGAATCTCACCTGGCTCCTCGACGATCTGGTCGAGCGGGTGCCAACCGCGCAGCAGGCGGTGGTGCTGTCGGCCGACGGGCTGATGCTCGGAGCCTCCGCGGCGATGAGCCGCGAGGACGCCGAACACCTGTCGGCCATGGCGGCCGGGTTCCAGAGCTTGGCCAAGGGAGCGAGCCGGCATTTCCGTGCCGGTCAGGTCCGGCAGACGGTGGTGGAGATGGAGGAGGCCTTCCTCTTCGTCACGGCCGCGGGGCAGGGCGCCTGCCTGGCCGTGCTGGCCTCCGCCGACGCCGACCTCGGCCTGATCGCCTACGAGATGGCGATGCTGGTGACCCGGGTGGGCCAGACGATGGCCGCCCCGGAGCGGTCGGTCCTGACGCCGTCCGACGTCCTCTGAGCGGCCGCGTGTGACTCACGACTGGCTGGACAACGACGCGGGTCCGGTGGTGCGTCCCTATGCGATGACCCAGGGACGCGTCGCCCCGGCCGACTGTGATTTCGACCTGGTGGCATTCGTCGTGGCGACCGTGCCCGACATGCCACCCGGTCAGCATCTGCAGCCGGAGCATCACGCCATCGTGGCCGCGGCCTGGGAGCCGATCTCCGTGGTCGAGCTGGCTTCCCAGCTCGACCTGGCGCTCGGCGTGGTCCGGGTGCTGCTCGGTGATCTACGCTCAGCGGGCCTCATCTCGCTGTACGAACCCCCGGCTGCGTCGCAGCCGCATGACGTCGACGTACTCAAGGCGGTTGTCAATGGACTCCGTGCGCTCTGACCGCAACGGCTCGTCGCGCATTCCCGTCGCACTCAAGATCCTGATCGCCGGCGGCTTCGGCGCCGGCAAGACCACCATGGTCGGCTCGGTCAGCGAGATCCGCCCGCTGCAGACCGAGGAGATCCTCACCGGGGCGGAGGGTGCGGACGACGTCTCCGGTGTGGAGGGCAAGACCACCACCACGGTCACCATGGACTTCGGCCGGATCACCATCACCGATGACCTCCAGCTCTACCTGTTCGGCACGCCCGGTCAGGACCGGTTCTGGTTCCTGTGGGACGAGCTGTCCCAGGGGGCGCTCGGCGCCGTGGTGCTGGCCGACACCCGGCGGCTGGCCGACTGCTTCCCGTCGATCGACTACTTCGAGCAGCGCGGCACCCCGTTCGTGGTGGCGGTGAACTGCTTCGACGAGCAGCACCGGTTCGCGCCGGAGGCGGTGGCCCGCGCGCTCGACCTGGACCCGGGCGTCCCGGTGGTCCTCTTCGACGCCCGTGACCAGGTGGCCGCCCGTAACGTGCTGATCGAGCTGGTGGAGTACGTGGCCCGCCGCCAGTTGACGGCGGCCGGCCGCCGCTAGCGGCCGGCGCCGCTGGATCTAACGGACCGTCGGGGGCAGGGCGACCTGCCCCGGCGGCACACAGATCAGCCAGGGCCGGAGCCGGCGCAGTGCCCGGTCGGTCAGCAGGCCGCGGTGGCCCAGGTCTTCGGGGCTGCGGTAAGGCCCGTGCTCGTACCGGTCGAGGGCGATCCGGTGCGCCTCGATCGGGCTGATGCCGCGCAGCCGGGCGATCTCCTGCGCGGGCGCGTGGTTGATGTCGACCAGCCCGCCGTCGTCGAAGGAGCGCAGCAGGTCGGGTCGCCCGATCCCGGCCTGGCGGGCGCCGTCGGGGTGGACCGCGGCGAACTGCCGGGCGAGCTGCCGCCGGGTGCGGGCGCTCCGGGTGTCGCCGGGGTGGCAGGCGAGGATCGCGCCGTGTATCGCGGCGACCGGGAAGAGCAGGAACATCAGCGAGAATCCGGCGTCCTCGGCCGCGGTGGTGGTCTCGGAGTCCACGTCGCTCGGGTCGATGCCCAGCAGGATGAGCATGGTGAGGACCGCGGTCGCGTAGAACACCGCCGTGAGGACGTCCCGCAGGGTGCGCCGCTGGAACGCCGCGTAGGCGAAGTAGACCCAGCTGGCGAGCCCGCAGGTCACCACCGGCAGGATCCCGGCCACCACCGCCTCGATCACGTTGATGCCGGTGCGGCGCGCGGACAGCAGATCCCCCGGCAGCATGGCGGGCGGCGGCCACACCGGGCTCATCGGCTGATGAGGGATGACAGACGGCTGGTACGGCTGCGGCGAGACCGGATCCGGTGGTGGCGGTGGCGGTGGTGGCGGGACCGGCGACGGCGGCGGCGGGGTGGGCTCGGCCTTGTCCGCCCACGGGTCGACCGGCTCGGCGTAGAACGGCTCGTTGCGCAGGATCCGCCGGTGTGTCTCCTGGAGCCGTTCGCCGGGTTCGGCGCCCAGCTCGTCCAGGAAGAACTCCCGGGCGTCGCGGAACACGGCCAGCGCCTCGGCCTGCCGCCCGCTGCGGTACAACGCGATCATCAGCTGGGCCCGCAGGCCCTCGCGCAGCGGGAACTCGCTCACCAGCCGGGACAGTTCGGAGACCAGTCCGGCGAAGCCGCCGCGGGACAGCTCGATCTCGGCCCACAGCTCCCAGGCGCTGGCCCGTTCCTCGCTGAGCCGGATGCGGGCCGCGTCGAAGACGCCGCCGGTGAGACCGCTGAGCGGGTCGCCCCGCCACAGGTCGAGGGCGGCGCGGGCCCGGCGGGCGGCCTCCTCGAGGTCACCGCCGCGCCGTTCCGCCTCGGCCCGGGCCATCCCGGACCGGAAGTCCTCGGTGTCCAGGACGCTGACGCGCAGCACGTACCCACCGTCGGTCAGGGAGATCAGCTCGCCGGGGGTGCGGGGCGTTCGGTCCGGGTCGAGGACGCGGCGCAGTCCGGCCACGTACTTCTGCACCACGTTGGTGCCGTTCTCCGGGGGGTCGTCGCCCCAGACCGCGTCCACGATGCGGTGCACCGGCACCGGCTTGCCGGGGCTCAGCAGCAGGACGGCGAGGACCGCGCGCTGCTTCGCCGGCCCCAGATCGAGCGGCGTGCCGTTCCGGAGCGCGCGGACGGCGCCCAGGATCTCGAAGCGCAGCGGGTCGGTCGCCGGGTGGATCGTCACCCCAGCACCCCCCTGTTGAGCAGCAGTTTCCCTCCACGGCAGCGGAACCGCAGCCGGCAGCAGCATAGCCGCAGCGCATCGGCAGCCGTCTTGCGGAGGCTTCGTCCCATCAACCCCGCACGTTCGAGGAAAGACGAAGCGATGAACGTTCTCACCAGGACAGCGAGCACCCTGTTGATCGTCGGCGTGACGCTGACCGGCTGCGGCGTGGGCGAGGCCGTCGAGGAGACGGTCGCGCAGGTCTCCGCGGCCACCACCCTGGCCGACGGTGTTCCGACCGCCGAGACGCCGGCGTTCCACTACGCCATCAAGGGCGGCCTCCAGCCGCTCTCCGGTGTGCTGGACGCGCCCCGCAAGGCTCTCACCACCGAGGCCGTGGAGAAGATCCCGGACACGAGCATCACCCTGAGCATGAAGTTCCTGGTCATCGACGACCAGGCCTGGACCAAGATCGCCTTCAAGGGCGCGGGGGCGGACTCCGGTCTGCCGAAGCTGCCGAAGAAGTGGATGAAGCTCGACCAGAAGAAGCTCTCCGCCGACTCCGGGGAGGACTTCACCTACCAGGGTGAGACCGACCCCGGCTACGTCAGCGACCTGCTGCGGGCCGCCGCGGACCTCAAGGAGACGGGCGAGGGCGCCTACGCCGGCACCACCGACCTGACCCAGTCCACCGAGGCCGAGATCGTCGAGGCGGACACTCTGGCCGCGCTCGGCGAGAAGGCCAAGGCCGTGCCCCTGGAGATGGCCCTGGACGCCGAGGGCCGGATCACCCGGGCGCTGGTGAGGATCCCGGCGGCGGGCAAGGCCGGGGCCGCCACCTACGAGGTCGTCTACGACCAGTACGGCACGGCGGCGGTGCCGGCCGCGCCGGCCGACGGGGTGGCCGCCCCGGCCGACGTCTACGACATGCTGAACGGCTGACCTGCGGGTCGGCACCGGGACACCGCCGTCGGCGGCGCGGGCGACAAACGGGGGTCCGCGCCACCGGCGGCGGTGTGCTGCCGTGCGATCCCACGATTCTGTGGTGGGATCGGGGTATGGGTTCCAGCGATGAATACGTCTTCGTCGGGTGCTACACCGGTGACAAGGGAGGCGAGGGTGACGGCATCACGCTGCTGCGCCGTGACCCGGCGACCGGGGATCTGACCCGGCTCGGGCTGGCCGCGCGCACCCCGTCGCCCTCCTTCCTGGCACAGCACCCCACACTCCCGGTCCTGTACGCCGTGAACGAGCTCGACCAGGGCACCGTCTCGGCCTTCACGGTGGCGCCGGACTGCTCGCTGGCCCCGCTGGCGGTCCGTCCGACCGGCGGTTCGGACCCCTGTCACCTGGCGGTCACCGCGGACGGCCGGCACCTGGTGGTGGCGAACTACGCGAGCGGCTCGGTGTCCGTACATCCGCTGGACGCCGAAGGCGCTCCCGGAGAGCGCGCCGACCTGCTCACCTTGACCGGTGGCGGTCCGGACGCGGAGCGTCAGGCCGGACCGCACGCGCACCAGGTGGTGCCGGAGCGCAACGGCGCCGACGTGCTGATCTCCGACCTGGGCTCGGACCGGGTGTGGCGGTCCCGGCTGGATCCGAATTCGGGCCGGCTCGCCCTGCCGGATCCGGCCGTGGAGGCGAAGCCGGGCACCGGGCCGCGGCACATGGTCCACTCGGCCGACGGCGCTCTGCTGGTGGTCGGCGAGTTGACCGGGACTCTCGCCTGGTACCGCCCGGCGGGTGGGCCCACGCTCGAGGCGCGGGGCGAGACGGCGACGAGCACGTCACCCGGGCCGGTCTATCCGTCGGAGATCACGATGGGCCGGGACGGCAGGTTCGTCTATGTGGCGAACCGGGGACCGGACACCGTTTCGGTTTTCGCCTGGGACGGGGAAGAGGCCACGCTGATCGCCGAGGTGCCCACCGAAGGGGTGTGGCCGCGGCACATGATTCTGCTCGGTGATCACCTCTACGTAACCAATCAACGTTCACAGAACGTGACCGTTTTCCGCATCGATCCGGACTCCGGAATTCCCGGTGTCCAAGGTGAACCGACCGGTGAACCGACGCCCACTTGCCTGCTTCGCTGGAATCCCGGATTGATCAGGTCATAAGTTACATCAGGCATTGCGGCGTGTCGGTGACTCCATGGGACAAAACCGGCACGCTGCGCGTCGATCCCGGCACCCATCGGAACGGCATCATCACGTTCCGTGGTTTCTAGATCGGGAAGCGCCAATCTGAGTAATTTTCGTCCGAACGTATATGGCATTCAGCTTCGGACATGCGCACTATTGAGCGCGTGTCTGGTCGCCATCGTAGAAACTTCAACTCCAAGGGAGCAGGCGTCGTCGGAGGTGCGATGGCGATAGTCGTCGTAATCGCCGGGACGTGGATCGGCTATCAGCAGGTCGCCGACTCCGAGTGCACCGGTGCAGTCGATCTCACCGTTGCCGCCACCCCTGAGATCGCCCCAGCCGTCGACCAGGTCGCCAAGGAGTGGAGCGCCGCGGGCGCCGAGGTGGACGGCGCCTGCGTGCGGGTGACCGTCACCGAGGAGGTCGCGTCGACCATCGCGGGCGCCGTCTCCCGCGACCACGCCGCGCCGCTCCCGGGTCTGGACCCCGCTCCGGACGCGGTCCAGGTCCCGGACGTCTGGCTCCCCGACTCGTCCGCCTGGCTGATGCGCCTGCAGCAGGAGGCCGCCGGCTTCCTGCCGAGCAAGATCACCTCGGTCGCGCAGAGCCCCCTCGTGCTCGCCGCGCCGGAGCCGATCGCCAAGAAGCTGGGCTGGCCGGACCGAAAGATCGGCTGGACCCAGCTGGTCGAGAACTTCAGCGCCGACGAGCCGCTCTCGGTCGGGATCATGGACCCGACCGTGGACGCGTCCGGCCTGACCAGTCTCGTGGCGATGAACCAGGCGACCGGAACGGCGTCGCCCGCCGCGGTGCAGGCCAAGACCCGGGCGCTGACCGCCGTCTCGCAGAACAAGTTCAAGCTGCGTGATGAGCTGCTGGCGAAGTTCCCGAAGTCGGCGGCGGACCTCACCAACCCCGACTCGGTGGCCATCGCGCCGCTCTCCGAGGAGGACGTGGTCGCGTACAACGCGGAGCGCCCGGCCGTGCCGCTCAGCGCCATCTACCTCGACCCGGCGCCGGCGCCGCTCGACTACCCGTACACGATCATGCCGCAGGTGGTGGACCCGCAGAAATCGGCCGCCGCCGAGGGGCTGCGTGCGCAGCTCGTCGCCGCCGACGCCAAGGACGCGCTGGCGGCGGCCGGGCTGCGGGCACCGGACGGCACCTACGGCGCGGCCTTCAAAGCCCCGATGGGCGCCCCGCAAGCCTCGCCGGCGGTCACCGCCGGCACCGGCAGGTCCGCGGACGGTGGCGCCGCCGCGGGCGGCGTCACCGGTGCCGAGCTGAGCCAGGTGGTCGGCAGCTGGATCGCCCTCACCAAGCCCGGCCAGGCCCTCACCGTCTTCGACGTGTCCGGCTCGATGGCCGACCCGGTGCCGACCGCCGGTGGCAAGTCCCGCGCCGAGGTCACCCAGGCCGCGGCGACGGTGGGTCTGTCGCTGTTCAGCAACAAGTGGTCGGTGGGCGTGTGGCGCTTCTCCACCCGGCTGCAGGGCACGAGGCCGTGGGAGCAGCTGGTGCCGATCAAGTCGCTGGCCACCTCGCGTGACGAGCTGCAGAACTCGATCGGCCGGCTGGACCCGACCAACGGCGACACCGGTCTCTACGACACGATCCTGGACGCCTACAACCACGTGAAGGCGAATTACGCGGAGGGCAAGTCCAACTCCGTCATCCTCTTCACCGACGGCGCGAACCAGAACCCGGACGGCATCACCCGGCCGCAGCTGCTGGCCGCCCTCAAGAAGGCTCAGGACCCGAAGACCCCGATCCGGCTGGTGCTCATCGCCGTCGGCCCGGACGTCAACCTGGACGAGCTCACGGAGATCAGCGACGCGGTGAAGGGCAGCGGCGTGTTCCCCGCCGAGGACCCCACCAAGATCACCAGCATCTTCGCGCAGGCGATCGGCAGCCGTACCGGAGTCAAGTAACACCAGGTCTCACCGCAGAGGAGCGGCCGTCCCGGCGAGGGCGGCCGCTCTTTCGCGCCACCGCTAGGAGAGCCGGCGGAGCCAGGCCGCGGGATCCTCCCGGACCGCCCGGATGATCGCGTCCGCCGCGCCGCGCATGGCCGCGTCGGCGCCGAGCGCCGCCGGGCGCAGCTCGACCGGCGCCAGGCCCGAGGTGAGGACCCGCTGCCGCAGCTCGGCCTCGATGCCCTCCCGCAGACTCTCGAAGATCGGGGCGTACGCCCCACCGAGCACGATCACCGGCACATCGAGCAGGTTGACCACCGCCGAGAGGGCGATCCCGAGCGCCGCCGCGGCGAGTGGCTCACCGGCCTCCAGGGCCTCCTGTCCGGCGTACTGCTCCAGGCAGCCCCGTGAGCCGCAGCGGCACGGCCGACCGTCGGGGTAGACGGTGACGTGCCCGATCTCGCCGCTCCAGCCGCGCACGCCCCGGTAGAGCTCGCCGTCGAGGACCAGCCCGGCGCCGATGCCGATCTCGCCGGAGATGTAGAGGAATGAGCTTCTTTCGACGTGGCCGGGCCGAACGGCACCGGCGCCGCCGGACGGCCCGGAACCTCCCGGCTCGATGCCGGGTTGAGAACGGTTCACAGCCGGGTCGCCGCCGGCCACCCGTAGTTCGCCGAGGGCGGCCAGGTTGGCCTCGTTGTCCACGGTGATCGGCAGGCCGGCCAGCTCCGGCACCCGGTGCAGCGCGGCGATCGCGTCGATGTTCTGCCAGCCCAGGTTGGGCGCCACGCGGACCAGTCCGTCACCGGCGACCAGGCCGGGCACGGCGAGCGCCGCGCCGGCGACGGTCAGCCCGTCGGACTCGGCGGCGAGCCGGGCACGGGCGGCCAGCGCGCCCAGGGCGGCCAGCGACCGTGCGGGGTCGGTGAGGCGCTGGTCGGCGTGCTCGGCGAATCGCTGGCGCACCGTGCCGGTCAGGTCGACCACGCAGGCGGCCAGATAGTCGACGTTGATCTCCAGCCCGAGCGCGGCGGGACCGGTCGAGGTGAGGGCGAGCCCGAGGGCGGGACGGCCCGCGCCGGTCCGCGGCGGAGGGTCGACCTCGACCAGCAGGCCGCCCGCCACCAGATCGTCGACAAGGGCGGAAACGGTCGCGCGGGTGAGCCCGGTGGCCGCGGCCACCGCCGCTCGGGATGGCCGATTTGCGCTGTTCGCCACAGTTCGCAGCACCAGCGCGAGATTATGGGCCCGCACGCTGGCTTGGCGAACCGGTGTCGTGGAGGGGCTCAACACGCCCTTGACAGTGCCATACCGCGGCCAAATAATTCAACCACTAAACAATTTCGGGGAGGTAACCCGTGTCCGTTCAGGCCACACGTGACGACAAGTTCTCCTTCGGTCTCTGGACCGTCGGCTGGCAGGCCCGCGACCCGTTCGGCGACGCGACCCGGCCCGCGCTCGACCCGGTCGAGGCGGTGCACAAGCTCGCTGAGGTGGGTGCCTACGGCATCACGTTCCACGACGACGACCTGGTGCCGTTCGGCGCCGACGCCCAGACCCGCGACGGCATCATCGCGGGCTTCAAGAAGGCGCTCGACGAGACCGGCCTGATCGTCCCGATGATCACCACCAACCTGTTCACCCACCCGGTGTTCAAGGACGGCGGCTTCACCAGCAACGACCGCTCGGTCCGCCGTTACGCGCTGCGCAAGGTGCTGCGCCAGATGGACCTCGGCGCCGAGCTGGGTGCCAAGACGCTCGTCCTCTGGGGCGGCCGTGAGGGTTCCGAGTACGACTCGGCCAAGGACGTGCAGGCCGCCCTCGACCGCTACCGTGAAGCCCTCAACCTGCTCGCGCAGTACTCCGAGGACCGTGGTTACGGCTTGCGCTTCGCCATCGAGCCGAAGCCGAACGAGCCCCGTGGCGACATCCTGCTCCCGACCGCCGGCCACGCCATCGCGTTCACCCAGGAGCTCGACCGGCCCGAGCTGTTCGGCATCAACCCCGAGGTGGGCCACGAGCAGATGGCCGGGCTCAACTTCACCCAGGGCATCGCCCAGGCGCTGTGGCACGGCAAGCTGTTCCACATCGACCTGAACGGGCAGCACGGCCCGAAGTACGACCAGGACCTGGTCTTCGGCCACGGCGACCTGCTGAGCGCGTTCTCCCTGGTCGACCTGCTGGAGAACGGTGGTGTCGACGGCGCCCCCGCCTACGACGGCCCGCGGCACTTCGACTACAAGCCGTCCCGCACCGAGGACTTCACCGGCGTCTGGGAGTCGGCCCGCGCCAACATCCGGATGTACCTGCTGCTCAAGGAGCGGGCCAAGGCGTTCCGCGCCGACCCGGAGGTCCAGGAGGCGCTCGCCGCCGCCAAGGTCGCCGAGCTGGGCAAGCCGACCCTCAACCAGGGCGAGAGCTACACCGAGCTGCTCGCCGACCGCAGCGCGTTCGAGGACTTCGACCCCGACGCGGCGGGCGCGCAGGGCTACCACTTCGTCAAGCTGAACCAGCTCGCCATCGAGCACCTGCTCGGGGCCCGGTAGGCATGAACGATCGCACCGAGTGGCGGCCGGGCATGCCGCGGGAGGTTCAGTCATGGCGCTGGTAGCCGGAATCGACAGCTCCACCCAGTCCTGCAAGGTCGTGATCCGCGACGCCGAGACCGGCGAGCTGGTCCGGCAGGGCCGGGCGGCGCACCCGGACGGCACCGAGGTGCACCCGGACGCCTGGTGGGCCGCGCTCCAGCAGGCGATCGAGGAGGCCGGCGGCCTGGACGACGTGGCCGCCGCCTCGGTCGCCGGGCAGCAGCACGGCATGGTCGTGCTGGACGAGAACGGCGAGGTGGTCCGGCCGGCGCTGCTGTGGAACGACACCCGCAGCGCCGGTGCGGCCGCCGACCTGATCGAGGAGCTCGGCGGCGGGGACAAGTGGGCGGACGCGGTCGGCATCGTGCCGGTCGCCAGCTTCACCCTGACCAAGCTGCGCTGGCTGGCCCGCAACGAGCCGGAGAACGCCGCCCGTGTCCAGACGGTCTGCCTGCCGCACGACTGGCTCACCTGGAAGCTGGGCGGAAAAGCCGGTCTGTACACCGACCGCAGCGACGCCAGCGGCACCCTCTACTGGTCGGCCCGGACCGGCGAGTACCGCCACGACCTGCTGGAACTCGGGTTCGGCCGGTCGCTGCGGGTGCCCGAGGTGCTCGGCCCGACCGGGATCGCCGGTCACCTGCCCAACGGCGCGCCGCTGGGCCCGGGCGCCGGGGACAACGCGGCGGCCGCCCTCGGCACCGGCGCGCTGCCCGGCGACGTGATCGTGTCGATCGGCACGTCCGGCACGGTCTTCGCCTCCTCCGAGGTGGCGCCGAACGACCCGACCGGCACGGTGGCCGGGTTCGCCGACACCACCGGGCGGTTCCTGCCGATCGTGGTGACGCTCAACGCGGCCCGGGTCCTCGACGCGGCCGCCAAACTGCTGAACGTCGACCACGACGAGCTGTCCCGGCTCGCCCTGTCGGCTCCGGCCGGAGCCGACGGGCTGGTCCTGGTGCCCTACCTGGAGGGTGAGCGGACCCCGAACCGGCCGGACGCCACCGGCGCGATCCACGGGCTCACCCTCAAGACGTCGACCCCGGCGCATCTGGCCCGGGCCGCCGTCGAGGGGATGCTCTGCGCCCTCGCCGACGGTCTGGACGCGCTGGTCGCGACCGGCGGCGTGGCCGACCGGATCGTCCTGGTCGGTGGCGGGGCGCGCAGCGAGGCGGTCCGCCGCATCGCGCCGGCGCTCTTCGGCCGGCCGGTCGTCGTGCCGCCGCCCGGCGAGTACGTCGCCGACGGCGCGGCTCGCCAGGCCGCGTGGGTCGCTCTGGGCGGCGACGTTCCGCCCGCGTGGTCGGCGGCAACCCCAGCGGTGTACGAGGACGACAGCGTCCCGTTGATCCGTGAACAGTACGCGGCAGCCCAGCAGGCGGTTCTCGACCGCACCCGCTGACCTGCCCCGACCCGGCTCCCACGGTTCCCGGCCCATCCGGGGAACCGTGGGAGCCGGACCCGTTTCCGGCGCCGGTCCGGCGTACCCGGAAAAGATTCGAGATTTTTGTTGTCGCTCTGCCGACGCGGCATCTACGTGCACAGGAACACCGGCCGGCCTCCCCGACCGGCCGTCATCCCCGCACGTTAGGAAGGACCGCAGTGGCAGAGAGAAAGTCCCGCAAACGGGCACTGCTCGGCGTCGCGGCCGCACTGGTCGTGCCGACCGGGCTCATCAGTTGGTCGATCATGCCGTCGAGCGCGGCGACCGCTCCGGCCGCCGGTAACACCTACACGCTGGCCGTGAAGAAGAGCGGCATGTGCATCGACGTGCCGTCGGCGTCGAAGGACAACGGTGCGCTGTTGCAGCAGTGGGGTTGTTCGGCGGGTGCGGCGTGGCAGCAGTTCAAGCTGGTGGCCGCCGGTTCGAACTTCCTGCTCCAGAACGTGAACAGCGGTAAGTGTGTCGACGTGCCCGGCGCCTCGACCACGTCGGGTCAGCGGCTGCAGCAGTGGGGCTGCGCGAGCGGCCAGACCAACCAGCAGTGGAGGTTCGCCGCCTCGGGCACCGGCACGTACCAGATCATCAACGTCGGCAACGGTCTGTGCGTCTCCGACCAGGGCGCGTCGACCGCCTCGGGCGCGTCGATCATCCAGGAGACCTGCACCGCCAACTCCAACAAGCAGTTCACCTTCACCCCGGTGTCCGGCGGCGCCACCACCGCGCCGACCGCGACGGCCACCACCGGCGCGTTCACCGTGGCGGCCGACGGCACCGGCAGGTACAGGACGGTTCAGGCCGCGATCGACGCGGTCGCCGCCGGCAACACCAGCCGTCAGACGATCACCATCAAGCCGGGTACCTACCGGGAGATCGTGACCATCCCGTCGAACAAGCCGTACGTCACGCTCAAGGGCGGCGGCGACTCCAGCGACGACGTGGTGATCGTCAACAACCGCAGCAACGCCGGCGGTTACGGCACGTCGGGCAGCGCCACGCTCTTCGCCAACGGCAAGGAGTTCAGCGCCACCAACCTGACGATCTCCAACGACTACGGCGAAGGCTCGCAGGCGGTGGCCGCGAACCTGAACGCCGACAAGCTCGTCTTCGACAACGTCCGGTTCCTCGGCGCGCAGGACACCCTGCTGGTCAACAGCGGCCGCTCCTACGTCAAGGGCGGTTACGTCGAGGGCACCGTCGACTTCATCTTCGGTTCCGGCACCGCGGTGTTCAACGGCACGAAGATCTACCAGAAGCGGACCAGCGGCGGCCCGATCACCGCGGCCAGGACGGACGCGGCCAACGCCTACGGCTTCCTCTTCTACAAGGCCACGGTGACCGGCGCGGCGAACAACGTGACGCAGCTCGGCCGCCCGTGGGGCCCGACCGCGCAGGTGCTGTTCCGCGAGTCCAGCCTGAGCGCCACCATCAAGACCGCCCAGCCGTGGATCGACATGTCCTCGAACTCGTGGAAGAACGCCCGGTTCTTCGAGTACGCGAACACCGGCTCCGGCGCCGGCACGAACAGCAACCGCCCGCAGATGAGCACGTCGACGGCGGCCGGCTACACCCCGCAGAGGTACCTCGCGGGCACCGACAACTGGAACCCGGTGGGATGATCATGTCTCTTTCCAAGAAGCGCGCCGCGCTCCTCGCCATGGTTATCACTGTTCCGGCCGCCGTCGTCGGCTGGTCGATCATGCCGTCGAACGCGGCGGCCGCCCCAGCCGCGGGCGGCACCTACCAGCTGATCGTCAAGAAGAGCGGCAAGTGCATCGACGTGCCGGCCGCCTCCACGGACAGCGGCGCGCTGCTCCAGCAGTGGAGTTGCACCGCCGACTCGGCGTGGCAGCAGTTCAAGCTGGTCGCCTCGGGCAGCAACTTCCTGATTCAGAACATCAATAGCGGCAAGTGCATCGACGTGCCCGCCGCCACGACGACCTCGGGCACCCGGCTCCAGCAGTGGGGCTGTGTCGGCTCGCAGACCAACCAGCAGTGGAAGCTGGTCGCGTCGGGCACCGACACGTACCAGATCGTCAACGTGGGCAACGGTCTGTGCGTCTCCGACCAGGGCGCCTCGACCGCGAACGGCGCGTCGATCATCCAGGAGACCTGCACCGCCAACTCGAACAAGCAGTTCTCGTTCACCCCGGTCAGCGGGACCGCCACGCCCACGCCCACCGCGTCCGGCCGCACCTGGGCGTCCACCCCGGACGGGTTCGCGTCCACCGGCGGCGGCACCACCGGCGGCGCGGCGGGCACGACGGTCACCGTCAAGACCCTGGCGGACCTGACCAAGTACGTCACCGCGACCCAGCCGTACGTGATCAAGGTGGCCGGCGCCATCACGATCACGCCCAAGGGCACCGAGCTCAAGGTGCAGTCGAACAAGACCATCGTGGGCGTCGGCACCACCGGCGAGATCGTCGGCGGCGGCTTCTTCCTCGGCGCCGGAGTCAAGAACGTCATCATCCGGAACCTCACCATCCGGGACACCCAGATGACCGAGGACGACCCGGACGACAAGACCTACGACTACGACGGCATCCAGATGGACACCGCGGACCACATCTGGATCGACCACTGCAAGATCACCCGGATGAACGACGGCATGATCGACAGCCGTAAGGACACCACCTACCTGACCGTGTCCTGGAACGTGCTGGACACCGGCAACAAGGCGTTCGGCATCGGCTGGACCGAGAACGTGACGTCCCGGATGACGATCCACCACAACTGGATCAAGAACACCGTGCAGCGCAACCCCAGCACCGACAACGTTCTCTACGCACATCTCTACAACAACCACATGCAGAACATCACCTCGTACGGCAACCTGTCGCGCGGTGGCACCAGGATGGTTCTGGAGAACAGCTACTTCGACAACGTCGTGAACCCGTACTACAACGACACGTCGGCCGCCCAGCTCAAGCAGTCGGGCAGCATCGTCAAGAACTCCTCGGGCAAGCAGCAGACCAACGGCTCGGCCTTCGACCCGAAGAGCTTCTACCCGTACACCCTCGACGCCGCGGCGGACGTTCCCGCGCTGCTGGCGAAGTACGCCGGACCGCAGGCCGACATCGGCAACTGACCATCACCGGGTGAGGAGGAGGCGGCGCCGCCCAGGGGTGGCGCCGCCTCCTCGCGTCCGGCCCGGACCACGCCGGCCGCCCGCGCCCGGCGGCGACGAGGGTGTGCGGCAGGCCCGGCCCCGGCCCAGCGGATAGCCTCTACCGGGTGATGAGCAGGGGCGGGAGCGTGCACCGCGCGTACAGCGTGGTGGTCTTCGTGATCCTGGCCGCGCTGGACAACGTGGCGATCGGCCTGGTCCCCCCGCTCTACGGCAGCATCGGCGCCGACCTCGGGGTGAGCGAGGGCCACATCGCGCTGGCCACCACGGTCATGTTCCTGATCAGTGCGGTCGCGGCCATCATCTTCGCGTACGTCGGCGACCGCACCGACCGCAAGCCGGTGCTGATCGCCGGCACCGTCATCTGGGTGGCCGGGACCGCCTGGTCCGGGCTGGCCGGCGACTACGGGCAGTTCCTGGCCTCCCAGGTGGTCGCCGCGTTCGGGCTCGGCGGCGTCGCCTCGGTCAGCTTCTCGGTGGTCAGCGACCTCATCTCGCCACGCCGCCGGGGCCTCGTGATGAGCTTCTGGGGCCTGTCACAGGGCGTCGGCACGCTGGCCGGCACCCTGGTCGGCGGCATCCTGGGCCACACCGACTGGCGGCGCCCGTTCCTGTTCGCGGCCGCCGCCGGGGTGGCCGCCATGCTGGCCTACCTGTTCACCTACAGCGTGCCCCGCGGCGACAGCCAGCCCGAACTGGCCGGCGTCGACTACGAGGAGCGCATCCACCACGAGGATCTGCCGGTCATCCTGAAACGGCGGACCAACGTCTGGCTGATCCTCCAGGGCGGCACGGCGCAGATCGCGTTCGGCTCGATGGTGTGGCTGCCGGTGCTGTTCCGGGCCCGGGCCGAGGACCAGGGCTACACCGCCGGCACCGCGGTGCTCATCGGCAGCGTCTTCGCGACCGTCTTCCAGCTCGGGGCGGCGCTGTCGATCCTCGGCGGGCTGGCCGGCGACCGGCTGCAACGGCGTACGCCCCGGGGCCGGGCGCTCGTCGCGTCGTTCGGGGTGCTCGCCGCCGTACCCCTCTATGTGGTGCTGTTCTTCGTGCCCATGAAGATCACCGTTCCGGACGGCGCGGGCACCGGCGCGGTGATCGGTGGCGTGCTGACCAACGTGCTGACCGAACCGACCGTCGGCATCTGCCTCGCCGTGGCCGTGGTGGCGGTGATGCTGACCTCGGCGAACTCACCGAACTGGTTCGCCATGATCGCCGACGTGAACCCGCCGCAGCACCGGGGCACCGTCTACAGCCTCGGCAACCTGATCAACGGGGCCGGCCGGGCGGGCGGCAACGTGCTGGTGGCGGTCGCCTTCGCGAACCTCGCCGGCGCCTTCCCGCCACCGCTGAACTACGCGGTCGGGCTGGCCGCCTTCCAGTTCTTCTTCATCCCGACCGGGATCATGTACTGGCTGGCCAGCAGGACGGTGGCGAAGGACATGGCCGAGACGCACACCACCCTGCTGGCCGTCGCCTCAGAGCATCGCCCAGACGGTCACGTCGGTGGGGACGAGGCCGTCGGCGTCCAGCGGCTCGCTGCTCAGCAGGATCCGGGCCCCACCCGGTAGCGCCACCGGCCCGGCACCGAAGTTGGTGACCACCACGACGTCGCCGTTGCGGAACGCCAGCGCCGCCGGATCGGCCGCCAGCCACGCCAGCTCGCCGGAGCCCAGTTCGTGGGCACGCCGCACCCGCAGCGCCGACCGGTACAGCTCGTAGGTCGAGCCGGGCACGTCCACCTGGCGGTCCAGGGCGTACTCCGCCCAGATCGCAGGCTGCGGCAGCCAGCTCGCGTCACCCGGGCCGAACCCGAAGGACGGGGCGTCCGCCTCCCACGGGATCGGCACCCGGCAGCCGTCCCGGCCCCGCTCGGCGTGCCCGGACCGCTCCCACGCCGGATCCTGGCGCACCTCGTCCGGCAGCGTGGTGTGCTCCGGCAACCCCAGCTCCTCGCCCTGGTAGAGGTAGGCCGAACCGGGCAGCGCCAGCATCAGCAGGGTGGCCGCCCGGGCCCGGCGCAGGCCCAGCCCGATGTCCGGCTGCGGGTCGCCGGCGCCGATGCCGGGCTTACGGCCCTCACCGGGCGGGAAGCCCAGCCGGGACGCGTGCCGCACCACGTCGTGGTTGGAGAGCACCCAGGTGGTGGTCGCGCCGACGGCGTCGTTGGCGGCCAGCGACGCGTCGATGATCTCGCGCAGCTCGTCCGGGGACCAGGGCGCCTCCAGGTAGGGGAAGTTGAACGCCTGATGCATCTCGTCCGGCCGCACGTAACGGGCCAGCCGCTCCTCCGGCTGCACCCACGCCTCGGCGACCAGGATGCGGCCGCCCGGGTACTCGTCCAGGACGGCCCGCCACTGCCGGTAGATCTCGTGCACGCCCTCCTGGTCCCACATCGGCGGCGGCGGACCGGCCGGCTCCAGCCCGCCGAGGATCACCGACGGCGCGGTCCAGTCGGACAGCTCGGCGTCCTTGATCAGGCCGTGGGCCACGTCCACCCGGAACCCGTCCACACCCCGGTCCAGCCAGAACCGCAGGATGTCCAGGAACTCGGCGCGCACCTCCGGGTGGTCCCAGTTGAGGTCGGGCTGCGAGACGTCGAACAGATGCAGATACCACTGCCCGTCCGGCAACCGCTCCCAGGCCGGGCCGCCGAAGACGCTCTGCCACGAGTTGGGCGGCTCCGCACCGTCCCGGAAGATGTAACGCGCCCGCTCCGGGCTGCCCGGCCCGGCGGCCACGGCGGCCCGGAACCAGGCGTGCTCGCTGGACGTGTGGTTCGGCACCAGATCCACGATCACCCGCAGACCGAGCTCGTGCGCGGTGTCGATCAGCTTGTCGGCGTCGCCGAGCGAGCCGAAGCGCGGGTCGACGCCACGGTAGTCGGCCACGTCGTAGCCGGCGTCGTGCTGCGGGCTGGGATAGAACGGGGACAGCCAGATCGCGTCGACGCCGAGCCGCCGCAGCTCCGGCAGGCGCGCCGTGATGCCGGGCAGGTCACCCATGCCGTCACCGTCGGCGTCGGCGAACGACCGGGGATAGATCTGGTAGATGACCGCGTCCCGCCACCAGGCGTCAGTAGGCATGGCCCCACCATAGGTCGGGCCCCGTCCTCACTCGTCCAGGATGGCCGCGAATCGTTCCTCGGCCAGATCCAGCTGATCCAGGATGTGCTCCTTGGCTTGCGTGGAGAGCGGCGTGTCCGGGCGTCCCACCAGCTCACGCAGCGTGGGCACGAGCGGCCGGTACTTCGTGGCCGACCGGTACGCCTTGTCCATCGTGGTGTGGATCACGCCGACCCCGTTGTCGGTGAAGTCGGAGATCTTGATGACCCGCGCCCACGGATCGCGCTCCAGGTTCTCCGCCACGTGGGCACGGTACTGCTCGTGCTTGTCCCGATCCGGGTCGTACTCCGGGTTGGTGACCGACTCGACCAGCTCGGCGACCCGCGGATTGAAGCGGCGGGACAGCTCGGTCAGGGCGGCCGCGGTGAGCTCGGCATGCGAGGCGCCCGGCTCGACACCGCCCAGCTCGGCCGGATGGTCCTCGACGGCGTCGTGCAGCAGCGCCGCGACCAGCACGTCGACGTCCCGCACCCCGTAGTAGCGGATGATCCGGATGACCACCCGCAGCAGATGGTTCAGGTACGGCTCGCGGACGCGGCGGTCGGACGCGTGCAGGTCGGAGGCCAGTTCCAGCGCCTCGGTGAGCGTCTTGCGGTCTTCGGTCGGGAAGGACTCCAGTTCCAGGGCGAAACGGTCCCGCAAGCCGGCTTCTCCGTACACCTCCGTGATGGCGTGCAGTGGCATCGAGAGCAGCATCCTTGGCGCCATGCCGTTCAGATATACCGGATCAGGGGCGGCGACGGGCGTCGATCAGCTGCCGGATGTGGCCGGTGGCACGGCCGGCGACGGCGGCGCGGTGGGCCGGGGTGACGGCCGTGGCCCGGGAGAGGGACGGGCGGCGCCGGCGGTCCGGTTGCCGACGACGGCACGCGCCGCCGGGGTGAGCCGCACGGCGCCCATCGACGCCTGCTTGAGCGACCACGGCTGCGGGGACTCGGCGTGCACACCCCGCTTCGGGGTGCCGGCCCCGTCGGTGAACTCCTCCTCGGTCATCGCCTGGAGAGCGCTCAGCGCCACGCCGACGATGGTGGCCGTGGTGATCAGGATGATCGGCACCAGCATGGTGAGCGGGCGGATCCCGCCGGCCGCCGGAGCGCCCGGCCGCAACTCGATCTGCATGGCCGCCATGCCGGTGTAGTGCATGCCGCAGACCGCGACGGCCATCACCGCGGCCGCTCCGGTGACCTTGGCCCAGCCGCGTACCGAGACGGCGAACCACAGCGCGACTGTGCTGGCCGCGATCGCGATCAGGGCCGAGGCGACCACCAGCAGCGGCGAGTAGTGGACGGTGGCGGAGAGCCGGATGCCCTCCATGCCGGTGTAGTGCATGGCGATCACGCCGGTGCCGGTGAGTGTCCCGGCCGCCACCGTCTTGCCGGCGCTGCGCGCGCCGTGCCCGACCACGAGCAGGCCGATGCCGACCGTCAGCACCGCGAAGGCCAGGCTCAGCAGGGTCATCGACAGGTCGTAGCGGACCGGGCTCTCGGGCACGTCGAAACCGAGCATCGCCGAGAAGTGCATGAGCCAGATCCCGCCGCCGCCGATCGCGAACGCCGCGATCACCAGCCATCGGTTGCGCCGGCCACGGTTGCGCGCGTCCCGGGCCCGTGCGGTGCAGAGAAGTCCGAGGAAGGAGCCGAGGAACGCCAGCAGGTACGCGGCTATCGGATTGAACACGCCGTAGGTGAAGTGATGGACGTCGGCCACGCCGGGATTGAGTCAGAAATCAGCGGCCGTACATCGCACCCGGTGTGCGGGGGCGCACCAAAGAGAACCGGGGTCACCGGGGCCGTATCCGTTTCGGACAAAGCCGCGGCGACCCCGGTTCAGGTCGACGGTAGGGGGGATGACGAGGTGATCAGGTGAAGATGCTGACGCCGCCGGGACCCACCAGGAGACCGACGATGATCAGCACAACGCCCCACAGGATCTGCCGCCGGAACAGCGCGAGGATGCCGGCGACCACGAGGATTACGGCGAGAATCCAGAGCAGTAGGTCCATGTCCGGTCGATTACCCGGACCGCCGAAATCGGAAACCTGATATCAGGCGGGCACGAGTTTCGCGTCCACCGATTCGGACAACAGCTGATACACGTTGTACGCCTGCTTGATGACCGGGTGGGCGACGTTGCGGACCGGCACGCCGCCGGGGGTACGGCCGCGCTCCGATCCGTGGTGGGCGTGCCCGTGCAGGGCCAGCGCGGTCGGCGCCGAGTCGACGGCCTGACCGAGCTGGTAGCAGCCCAGGAACGGGTAGATCTCCAGCGGCTCGCCGACCAGGGTGTCCGGCACCGGCGAGTAGTGGGTCAGCGCCACCAGCGCGTCACACCGGACCGACCGCAGCGCCTCACCGAGCCGGGCCGAGATCTCCTCGGTGGCGCCGACGAACGACTTCATCTCCCGTTCGCCGAAGTTGCTGGCGCAGGCCCCGGCGAACCCCCCGCCGAAACCCTTCGCGCCGGCGATGCCGAGCCGGTGCCCACGGATCTCCAGCACCGTGGCGGCACACTCCAGAACCGTGATCCCGGCGTCGGTCAGCACCTCGGTGACCAGCTTCTCCTGGTCGCTCTGGTGGTCGTGGTTGCCGAGCACCGCGACCACCGGCACGCCCAGCCCACCGAACTCGGTGGCGAAACACCTCGCCTCGTCGACCGTCCCGTGCCGGGTCAGGTCGCCGGCGACGAGCAGGGCGTCGGCCCGGCCGGGCAGTTGCTCGAGGGCGGGCCGGTAGCGGCCCAGCACGTCCTTGTCCACGTGAACGTCGCCTACCGCGGCGATCCGGATCATGAAATCTCCTCCACCTCGCTCGGCGCCTGCGCGCGGGTGATGCCGATGTCACAGGTGATCTCGACCTCGGGGAAGTGCGAGGTCACCTGCCGGCAGATCTCGTCGCGCCGGTTCGCGCTCTCCACCTCCCCGCAGAGCACCACACCGTTCTCCCGGCGGTGCACGGTGATCCCCTGCTCGGCGACCCGGTCGTGCTCGGTGAGCAGACGCTGGATCTCCGCTTCGAGGTCGATCTGCATCGTCATCTCATCCCCCCACCCTAAATTCGCGCTCACCGGGGAACGCGACGACGTCCAGCCGGTCGAGAAGCACCAGAAACGCCTCGGCGTACGGCGAGTCGAGGGTCTCCTTGCGGACCCGTTCCCAGTCGATCTGCTCCCGCAGCGAGCGGGCGACCGGCAGCCCGGTCGCGAAGTCGCAGTAGTGCTGGCTGTAGCTGAGCAGCTTGTGCACCATGAGCCGGGTCGCGGAGAGCACCGGCATGTAGATCGCCTCGACGGAGATCTGATCGGTGTCGTGCAACGTCTCGTCGTCCACCGGCGACTCCACCGGGCGGAAGATGAGATCCACCATCCGCCCCTCGTCGTACACCTTGACCAGCCAGTCCTCCGGAGGCTGCTCGGTACGGCAGCCGACCGCGGACAGCTCCTGCAACGCCCGGTCCTTGTCCTGTTCACGGATCAGGAAATCGACGTCGTGATCACTGGAATAGCCGCCTCTGGCGTACACCGCGAAGCTCCCGCCCAGGGCGAAGGGTATGTCCGCGCTCTTGAGCGTCGAGGCGACGCGCTTGAGGGTGATGGCCAAACCCTCGTCCACACGGTGTGGCATGGCGACCTCCTGTACGTTCCCAATGGGTGAACGACTACCCGGAGTCGCGGCACCTTGAACCCTTGCGAACATTCTGAGGGACCGGGCCGGTCTCGCGGTGTGGAACAGAACGTGCGGCACCCGGCTACCGTGGGTCGGTATGGCTCTCCCCGCGCAGTCCACGCCGGCGGCGCTTCCCGCCCGCGGCGCCGCACGGCCGCCGCGCACCATCGCGCTGGTCGGTATAGACGGCTCCGGTAAGACCACGCAGGCCCGTGCGCTGGCCGCCGGCCTGCTCGCGGCCGGGCACCCGGCCGCCTACCGGCAGAACGCCGGGGGCCGGCACTGGTTCGGCCGGATCGCGGTACTCCTCGGGCGCGCTGACGCCGAGGACCTGTTCGGCCGCCGCGGCACGCTCGCCGTCGAGTCGGCGCTGCGCTGGCTGGCCATCGCCCGTACCCTGCTGCGCCGCGCCCTGCGCCGGGAGATCGCGGTGATGGACCGTTACGCGGTCTGTCAGTTCGCCAGTCTCCGGGCACACGGCGCCCGCCCGTCCGCCGAGCGGTTCGCCCGGTTGGCCTACCGGCTCTTCCCGCGCCCGGACGTGACGTTCTTCCTGGCCGTCGATCCGGAGGTGGCGCAGGAACGGGTCGAGCGCCGCGGCTACGACCACGAGTCGATCGAGTACCTCCAGGCCGCGACCGACGCCTACCTGTCGCTGCCGGAGTACCCGAGGTTCGTCGTGATCGACGCCAACGGCACGCCCGAGCAGGTCCTCAAGGCGCTGCGCACCGAGATCGGGCTCGATCAGGCCTGACCGTAGACGGGGATCTGCCCGCCACTGGCCGGGGCGGACGCGTCCGAGGCCAGGAAGAGGATCACCGCGGCGATCTCCGCGGGGCTGACCCAGCGACCGTGGTCGGCGTCCGGCTGGGCGGCCCGGTTGGCCGGGGTGTCGATGACGCTGGGCAGCACCGTGTTGCAGCGGACGTTCTGTTTGCGGTACTCGACGGCGACCGCCCCGGCGAAGGCCAGCACGGCGGCCTTGGCGGTCACGTAACCGGCCGCGCCCGGGAACGGGGACACCGCGGCCCGTGACGAGACGCACACCACCGAGCCGCCGCCGGCCGCGACCAGATGCGGCAGGGCCGCCGCCGTGGTCAGGTAGGTGGGCCGCAGGTTGACCGTGAGCATGCCCTCGAACTCCTCGACCGGGGTGCCGGCGATCAGGCCGCCGCCCGCGTACCCGCCGACGGTGTTCACCACCGCCCGCAGCGGCGCCTCCGGGTCCCCGGCTGCCACCGCGGCGGCCTGCCGTGCGTCCGCCTCGACGGTGAGGTCCGCCTCGACGCCGATCACGCCCGACGGCAGGCGGCCGGCCGTCCCGGGACGGACCGGCGCCACCACGCGCCAGCCGTCGGCCAGGAACGCCGTGATGGTGGCGGACCCCAGCCCGCCTGTGCCGCCGGTCACCAGAGCCGTACGCGTCACCGTCATGGGGAGCAGCTTGTCACACCGTCGGGCGTGTGCTTTTCCTCACTCGCCGGCCGACCTGCCCCCGACCTGGGAATGTTTCGCGCTCGCCGAGCGTCACCCGTGTGGGCGAGTGAACTGTGGCGTGGTGAGGCGCATTGTGACCGGTGGTCCCGTCGGGCCCCGGAGAACCCGGATCTTTCGTAGGGCCGTTTGTTTCAGGCCCGTCTTGACCCGGCCGACAGTGCACATGAACCCCGCGGGCGTGAAACCCGTACTCGGGGGTGACGAGCATCGCGAAGCCCAGGGTGATGCCCGTCGCTGTGACGATGAGAGGCCGATGGTGTTATGAGGAACGCGCGAAGGGTATCCGAACGTCTGCACGGTGGCCGTGAGGATGCCGCACTCAGGTTCCGCGCACTGGGCTCTCAGCTATCACCCAGGCATTCGTGACACTTTCGACCCACCAACCGGAAATGAGCGCGGCCAGCAATTTGTTGTGTAGATGTGTCAGCAACCGCAATGCACGAGCTGCGGACGTTACGGGAGAGGGCTGATGGACGCAGGTAATGCCCGTAACAGGGTTAGTGACGGCAATGAGGGGACCGTGGGCAACGTGGAGAAGAGCACCGTGATGCGTACCGATCAGGTCGCCGAAGAGCGCGACCTCGTCGGAGTCTACCTGCACGAGATCTCCCGGACGCCGTTGTTGGATGCCGAACGAGAGGTCGAACTCTCCAAGGCGATCGAGGCGGGCCTTTACGCCGGGCACCTGCTCGAAACGGGCGAGGACCGTCGCGGTGTCAGCCGGGAAGAGCTGGAGCGCCTCGTCACCGAGGGCCAACGCGCGAAAGACCTGTTCATCCGGGCCAACCTTCGGCTGGTCGTCTCCATCGCCCGCCGCTATGTGCGTTCCGGCATGCCGATGCTCGACCTGATCCAGGAGGGCAACACCGGCCTGGTCCGCGCCGTCGAGAAGTTCGACTACGTGCGCGGCTACAAATTCTCGACGTACGCGACGTGGTGGGTGCGCCAGGCGATCAGCCGGGCCATCGCCCAGCAGGAGCGGACCGTCCGTCTCCCCGTGCATCTGGTCGAGGACGTCAACCGGATGCGCAACGTGACCCGTCAGCTCGTCCGTGAGCTGGGCGGCGACCCGGAGCCCGAGCAGATCGCGGCAGCCCTGGGCGTGACCGTGGAGCGGGTCAACGAGCTCACCCGCTGGGCGCAGGACACCGTCTCCCTGGACACCCCGGTCGGCGACGACGGCGACACCAACCTCGGCGACCTGGTGGCCGACAGCGACGCCCCGAGCCCCGAGGAGATCGTCCTCAACGCGCTCGAGCGGCAGCGCATCGAGGGCCTGCTGAACCACCTGGACGACCGGTCGGCCGGCATCATGCGGGCGCGGTACGGCCTGGAGGACGGCCGCGAGCACTCCCTGACCGAGGTGGCGTCCCGCTTCTCGCTCAGCCGCGAGCGGATCCGCCAACTGGAGATCCAGGCGCTCGGCCGGCTGCGCGAACTGGCCCGGGCCGAGGGCCTGCAGGCCGCCTGACCACCGCGGTCCCCTGAAACGATCGAAGGCCGGTGCCCCCGTGGAGGGGGCACCGGCCTTCGCCGTCGTGCGGTGCTACTTGACGCGGCCGTAGCCGTTCGGGCTCATGATGTCGATCGAGCGGTGCAGCACGTCCCGGCCGGCGGACGGCGCGTCGATGATCTTCCCGCCGCCCACGTAGATCGCGACGTGGCCGTTGCTGCGGTAGAACACCAGATCGCCGGGTTCCAGGTCGGATCGGCTGATCCGGGCGGTGGCGCTGTACTGCGCGGCGGCGTTGTGCGGCAGGGACTTGCCCGCCGCCGCCCAGGCCGCCGAGGTGAGACCCGAGCAGTCGTACGAGTTCGGGCCGGCGTCGCCGTAGCCGTACGGCTTGCCGATCTGGTTGAACGCGAACGTGACCGCCTTGCCGGCCGAACCCGGGATGTCCGGGATCTTGCCGGTGTAGGAGCCGCTGTCCTCAGTGGCGCTGCCGAAGGCGGCCTCGCGCATGTCGTACAGGTCCTGGAGGTCGTCCTCGATCTTCTCCTTGCGCGCCGCCAGCTCTTTGACCTGTGCGGTCTGCTTGGCCTGGGTCGACGCCAGGGCCGCCTTGCGGTCGGCGAAGCCCTGAGTGGTCTCCGTGAACGTGTCGATGTCCAGCTGGTTCGACCGGGTGATCTGCTCCAGGAACGTCATCCGTTCCAGCAGGTGGCTCTGATCGCCACTCACCAGCACGGTCATCGGGCCGACACGGCCCTGGATGTACGTGGTGGCGGCGATGGTCTGCACCTTGTCGGTGGCCTCGGCCAGCGCCGCCTGAGCGGGCTTGAGCGAGGCCTCCAGCTTCGCGGCGTCGGCCTTCGTCTTCTTCAGGTCGAGCCGCATCTTGTTGTACGACTCGGTGACGTCCTCGAGCTTCGCCGACGCTGCGTCGATCTTCTTCTTCAGCTCGTTCGCGGACGGGGCGGCGTGTGCGGCCGTCCCTCCGGACGTGGTGATCGCGAACGCCGTCAGCGCGACCACGAGCGCCCGGAGCCGGGTTCGGGGGTGTGGCACTGGTCAGGGGCCTTTCTTCCGCTTGGCCGCCCACCGGGTCGGCGGGAAGCGAGGGCTGGAAGAGAGGCCCTGTCCGCGTGAGTCCCGGCCCGGTTCGCGACGGCCGGCGCCCTGGGGTGAGGGACACCGGATCGCCGCGCGTCATTCGGCGGCGTTGGCCGGCGCCACCCGAGGGTTTGTGGCTGCGGACCGGACCAACCGCATTAACCTATCGACGGAAGAAAAGAAATCAAGGCCTGAGCGAGTGAAATTTACCAATAGCCGGGCATGCGCGATTAATCCCGATAACGGGCTGTTATTTGATCGCCGCTCAGCGTTATTTCGGCGCGATGAACGGACTATTCGCTCAGGGCGGGCTCGGGCGCCGGAACCCAGTGACGAGTCACCTGACGCTCGGCCCAGAACGAGAAGAACGGGATGGTGCCGGCCAGCATGACGAGGACCATCCGGCTGAACGGCCACTTCGCACGGCGGGCCAGGTCGAAGCTGCAGACCAGATAGACCATGTAGAGGAAGCCGTGGAACGGGCCCACCGTCTCGACCACGATCGGGTTTTCGGCCGGGCCGTACTTGAGCGGCATGCCGACCACGACGAGGGTGATCAGGACCACGCCGACGATCCAGGCGATGATCCGGTAACGGGTGAGGGCTCCCTGCACGGCGGGTGACTCCTTCATCGATCTCTACTGGGGAATGCGGCCGGGGTAGTCGGCGGGGCGGGCGCCCGGGTTCGCGGCGAGCCAGGCCAGGTAGTCGTTGTAGGCGTCCAGCTCCGGATCGGCCACCTCGACCGGCGCCGCCGGGCGGGCGCCGACCCGGACCGGGCGGCCCGGAACGACCGGGGAACCAGGGGTGCTCGGCGCGGCCGGCGGCTCCTCGACGGCGATCGGCGGCTCACCGGAGGCCTTGCGGCGGGCCACCTGAATCTCCCGGATCCAGATGAAGACGACGAAGCCACCGAAGACCGGCCACTGGAACATGTAGCCCCAGCTGATCGAGTTGCCGTCGGCGGCGCGGCTGTACTGCCACCAGCCGAGGGCCAGGCAGCCCACGGTCAGGACGAGCGCGAGCAGATGCCGGGCCATCCACGCCGGAGTCCACAGCCCTTTCATGCCCCGAGCGTACCGGCGGGTTTGGTGAACGCCCGCCCGGGAACCCGTCCGGCGAGGGATCACGATGCGAACGGAGACGGATGATGATGGAAGCACGGTTCGAGGACGGGGCGACGGTGACCTTCGACACCGGTATCGACCCGGCGGGCCTGGCCGACGACGACCTTTTCCGGGAGCTGGCCAGCCTCTACCGGACGAGGTTGCAGACCCTGCGGCACGGCCCGGACGCGGCGCTGGAGAACCACTTCAAGCGAACCGCCGAGCTGGAGACCGAGTACATGGCCCGCTACCCGGGCCGGGAGGTCGACCCGGGCCGGCTCACGCAGGACTTCTGATGACGGTTCTGCGCGATCGGATGACCCGGATCGCTCAGCGGTACGCGCCGCACGAACACCGGCCGCTGGACGGCTACGTGGTGGCGATGGGCGCCTTCGGGGCGATGACCGGGTTCCTGGCGGCGGCCGTCAAGCTCAGCGGCCGCCCGGTGCCGGAGCGGCCCGCCATGGCCGACGTGGCGCTGCTCTCCATCGCCACCCACAAGCTCAGCCGGCTGGTCGCCAAGGACTCGGTGACCAGCCCGCTGCGTGCCCCGTTCACCCGGTACGCCGAGCCGGCCGGCGCGGCCGAGCTCAACGAGGAGGTACGGGACGAGGGCGGCTCGGTACGGCACGGGATCGGTGAGCTGATCACCTGTCCGTTCTGCCTGGCCGTCTGGGTGGCCACCGGGCTGACCGGCGGGCTGGTGCTGGCGCCCCGGCTGACCCGGCTGGCGGCCACCGCGCTGACCGCCACGGCCGTCTCGGACTTCCTGCAGCTCGCGTACTCGATCGCCAAGGAGAAGGCCGAGGGCTGAGGTGGATCAGACGTGGATGGCGCGCAGGGCCTCGGCGGCCTCGTCCTGGGCGTACTCGCCCTCGGGCAGGGCGTCGATCCGGGTCAGCGCGGCCGCCGGAAGGTCCGCGGCGATCGCCCGCCGTTGCAGGTCTCCGCTGGTCAGCCGCTCCTGGGCGTCGTAGGCGGCGTCCAGGAAGGCGTCCAGCTCTCGGATGTCATCGGTCACGGCGGGAGGACTACCCGGGCCCGCCCCGGCCAAACACCGCCGGTGTAATCCAGGTCACATACCCTTACGGAATCAGGTGCCGGTGCCGACGGTTGTGAACGGATGCCGGTGTGCCCAGTGTCCCCGGGCCTCACCCATCGCCTGCACGGAATACCGCGAGCGGTCGTCCCCACGCATGTGGGGTCCGACCGGTTCGGCTGGAGCCGTGTTGAGCCACTCGCCGCGAGGCGACCTGCACACCGGCCTCCGCGTCCGCCCTCCCGGTCCCACCGGGAGGGCGTCGCGGTTTTCCGGGCCCCGCTGCGGGTATCCGCCCGCACATGACCGACGAACGCATCGGGCGGCGCGCCGCGAACCTGCTTCCGGAAGAGACGACGACGGGCAGCGCCGACCCGCGGGCCCAGGCCGAAGCGGTGCTGGCCGAATCCGACGAACGTGAGGACGACCCCGAGGCGGCTCCTGACTCGTTTCTCGAACATCGTCGTTCCGACGAGACCGTTTAATCCGGCAACACCCCCCATTAGGGGCACCTCGTGGCACATGTTTGCGGATAGACGTGGCAATATCCCTCGGGTGTCTGCCCCCAAACGACGTGTCCCGGCCGCGCAGCGTGGCGCCCGGCTGACCCGGCGTACCCCCGCTGACCGCATGCTCACGCCGGCGCGCCGGGGTATCGCCCGGCGCTCGTCACCGTTCTCCGGCACGCCGTCCCACGGCCCGCATCCGGTCGAGCTGGCCGGGCTGCTGCACGAGGTGACCGTGCGGTTGCTCTCCGCCGACTCGCTCACCCAGGCGCTCGACCGGCTCGCCGCCTTCGCGGCCGGGGCGCTGCCCGGCGTGGTCCGCTGCTCGGTCGCGCTGATCGGCGAGGGCGGGCCACTCACCGGGGCCGCCTCCGGCACCGCGGGCGAGACCTTCGATCATCTCCAGTACGCGGGAAGCGCCGGACCGGGACTCGAGGCGGCCCGCACGCGTTCCGTGGTGACCTCCGCGGACCTGCCGGCCGACGGACGATGGCCGCAACTGCACGCCGCGGCCCGGGCCGACGGGCTGCCCGCCGTCGCGGCGGTCCCGCTCGACGTGCGGCGCACCGCGGTCGGAGCGCTCAGCGTCTACCCGGACCGGGCCGGCGAGGTGAACCCGGAGGTGCTGGTCACCGCCATGGCGCTGGCCGGGCAGGCCGAGGTGCTGCTCGGCGAGCTGCACCGGCGCGAAGCGCTCACCGAGGGCGCCGAGGTGGACCGCGCGGTCGGTGTGATCATCGCGCAGCGCGGCTGCGGCGTGCAGGAGGCCTACGCCGTCCTCCAGGAGAGCGCCCAGCGTCTCGGCCTGGACCGATCCACCGTCGCCGGCCGCCTGGTCGCCGCAGCCGCAGCCCGCAACCGGGCCTGACAACCGTCACGCGCCAAGGAACGGCCCACCGGCACCCCACCCACCCGCGGAGCGCGCCGCCAGTCCGGGAGTGAACCTCCCACCGTTCCCCGCGCAACGGCACCAATCCGCACCCGGATCGCGTGGTCGTCCACCCGACCCACCCAGGAAACGGCCCGCCTCACCCCTACGGCGGTGTACTCGACGTCCTCCGCAAAAAGCTGCCTCGACACCGGTGAACAAGGCTTTTTGCCGCGGAGCGAAGCGAAGCCAGCCAGCCCAGCTCAGCTTTTCTCGACGTGCTGGACTACCTCGAATTCCAGGAGGGAGGCGCCGGTGGCCACCGGGCGGGAGCGCTCGCCGGCGTGTGCGGCCTTGGCGTCGCCGTTCGCCCAGTTCTGGAAGGCTTCCTCGGACTCCCAGCGGGTGTAGACGAAGTAGCGGTTCTCGCCGGAGACGGGGCGCAGCAGTTCGAAGCCGAGGAATCCGGGGGAGTTCTCGACCGCGCCGTGCCGGGCGGCGAACCGCTTCTCCAGTTCGGGGCCGGCGCCTTCGGGGACCTCGATCGCGTTGATCTTCACAACAGCCATGTGGTCACGCTACTGCGCCTGCCTGAGAAGGCGGTGGAGGCCGGGGGTGCGGGCGGGTGCTTGTCGCCCGTACCCCCGGGATTTGATCTTGGATTTAGGCGGGACCGTCGCCGGTGGCCTGGAGCGCGTCCTCGGCTCGGGCCTGCTGCGCGGAGCGCTGCGACAGTGGCAGTTCCGGGAGGAAGAACACCACGATCAGGCCGAGGAGCATCACGAAGAACGCGATCAGGTAGACGACGTGCACGCTCTCGGCGAAGCCGACCTTGAAGGGGTGGGCGATCACGTCGGTCAGCTGGTTCAGGAACGAGGTGTCGGCCAGCCCGGCACCGCCCGTCGCGGTCTTCAGCAGCTCGGCCTGCGCCGGATCGGCGGCCAGCGCCTGCTGGAACTCGGGCGTCACCCGCGCCGAGGCGTAGGCGTCGCGGATGTTGCCGGGCAGCACGTTGAACAGCACCGACAGGAAGATCGCGGTGCCCAGCGTGCCGCCCATCGAGCGGAAGAAGGTGACCGCACCGGTGGCGGTGCCGATCTCGCGGGGGGAGACCGCGTTCTGCACGGCGGTGATCATCGGCTGCATGTTGCTGCCCAGGCCGAGGCCCATCAGCACCATGACCAGCATGGTCCGCCAGAGCGGGGTGTCCGCGCCGATCAGCGAGAACAGGAACAGCGAGATCACCATGAACACGCTGCCGACGATCGGGAAGATCCGGTAGCGGCCGGTCTTCGAGATCAGCTGGCCGGAGATGATCGAGCCACCCATGATGCCGACGACGAACGGGATCATCTGCAGGCCGGCCAGCGTGGCCGACGAGCCCTTCACGATCTGGAGGTAGAGCGGAACGGTCATCAGGCCGCCGAACATGGCCATGCCCAGGATGGTGCTGGCGGTGACGCCGACCGCGACCGTGCGCTTGCCCAGCAGGGCCAGGGGCAGCAGGGCCTCGTCCTTGTACGCCCGCTCGGCGAGCACGAAGCCGGTCAGGCCGACCGCGCCGATCACGTAGCAGAGGATCGAGCGCCCGGAGTCCCAGCCCCAGTCCCGGCCCTGCTCGGCGACGGTCAGCAGCGGCACCAGGCCGATGATCAGGGTGAGCGCGCCGGGCCAGTCGATCCGGTGCTCGACCCGGTGGTGCGGCAGGTGCAGCACCCGCGCGACGACCGCCATGGCGGCCAGGCCGACCGGCACGTTGATGTAGAACACCCAGCGCCAGCCGTCGGTGCCGAGGATGGTGTCGGCGCCCGCGAAGAAGCCGCCCAGGATCGGGCCCAGCACGCTCGCGGTGCCGAAGACGGCCAGGAAGAAGCCCTGGTACTTGGCGCGTTCGCGAGGCGGGACGATGTCGCCGATGATCGACAGCGAGAGCGACATCAGGCCGCCGGCGCCGAGGCCCTGGATGGCCCGGAAGGCGGCCAGCTGCCACATGTCGCCGGAGAGGCCGCACAGGAACGAGCCGACGACGAAGATGCCGATCGCGAGCAAGAAGAACGGGCGGCGGCCGTAGATGTCGGAGAGCTTGCCGTACAGCGGTGTGGAGATCGTCGAGGTGATCAGGAAGGCGGTGGTGGCCCACGCCTGCAGGTCGAAGCCCCGCAGGTCGTCGGCGATGGTCCGGGTCGCCGTCGCCATGATCGTCTGATCGAGCGCGGCGAGGAACATGCCCATCATCAGCCCGCCGAGGACCGTGAGGATCTGGCGGTGGGTGAACTCCACCGGTTCGGCGTGAGTCACGCAGGCTCCCGTGGGGGTGTTGTCGGGTCGGTGCGCAGCAGCGCCTCGACCGCGTGGTTGAACTCCGCGAACAGGTCGGTGAAGGCGGCGATCCGCTCGGCGGGCCAGTCGGCCAGCGCCCGCTCGAGCATGGCCGCGCGGGCCTCACGGACCCGCGCACAGGCCTGCACACCGGCCTCGGTGACGGCCAGCCGCGAGGCGCGGCCGTCCGCCGGATCCGCCTCCCGGCGGGCCAGGCCGGCCTTCACCAACTGGGCGGCCTGGCGGCTGATCGTCGAGGGATCGGCCTGCTTGAACTCGGCGAGATCGGTGACCCGCATCGGGCCCATCGCGAGCAACGGCGGCAACAGCATCAGCGCGGAGAACTCGGCGCCGAGATCCCCGGGTCTGAGCATGCCTCGGAATCGCGGGCCCATCCGGACCAAGCGGGCGATCTCGTCGGCGAGGCGGGTGGATTCTTCGTGCACGGCACCTCCGGAGGGAAGATGCATGTAGCCTACATCTTTTCGGGCCTCATTTGAGCCGCCAGACTCCGGTCGTCAAGGACTCGGTGTCCTCCAGGGCGGCGGGGACCGGTACGGCGTACTCGGTGACCAGATCGAACAGATGACCCGGGAAGAAGCCGCGACCCGGGTCGCCGACCAGCACCGTCGCGCCGGCACGCCGGGCCGTGCGCAGCGAGCCGACCATCTTCGGCGTGACCGTGGGGCTGTAGAAGACGTCCCCGGCCAGCACCACCTGCGGATCGTCGAGGTGGCCCACCAGGGACAGGCCGTTCGCCGACGCGTTGCGGTGGGCGGCCTCCACGGCCGCCGGGTCGATGTCGGTGCAGGCGACCGCGGCGGCACCGCAGTAGGCGGCGGCGATCGCGGCCACCCCGGAACCGGTGGCCACATCGAGAACGCGGCGGCCGTACACCTCCTCCGGGTGATCCAGCAGGAAACGGGCCAGCGCCTGGCCCCCGGCCCAGGCGAACGCCCAGAACGGGGGAGGCTGATCGCTGTGGAACTCGCCGCCGGTCAGATCGAACAGGCCGACCGGGCGGTTCACCAGGAACAGTGAGATCTCCGGGGCCAGCGGCACCGGCGTCAGGGTGGTGGGCAGCACCCTGTGATTCTGCTGGTCCTACCGGATCGGCTGCGGGGCGCTCGCCATGATCATCTTGGCGCGGTACTCGGCGCGGGCCTCGGCGGCCCAGGGCGCGTCCTCGTCCTCCAGCAGCGGGCGCGAGGCCAGCACACCGGCGGCGGCCAGCGGGCGGGCGGCCCGGGCCTGCGGACGGCCGGCCGCAACGGCGAGCAACTGATCGAAGGTGGCGGCGTCGACATGCACCCGATCAGGGTCCAGACGGAACACCCCGCGGCGGCCGACGACCACCGAGTCACGGTCCCGGACGCCCGGCTCCAACCTGTCCCGCAACACCGCCAGATCGGACTTGACCGTAGCCGTGGTGACGCCCAGCGTGCCGGCCAGCTCCACAAGCGACCAGCCGCCCCGCAGCGCCAGCAGGGCGAGCAGGTGACGAGGCCGGGCGCCGCCGAAGTCGTCCCCGGACAGGACGATGCCCCGGGTCCGGACCTCTAGCGGGCCGAAGAGCTGGATGTCGAACATGATCCAGAACTCTGCTTGCCGGGCGGTACGGCGGCAAGCCCCAAAGCGAGGGGGTGAGTCGGCCGAACGACGGGGCATCCGGACCGCTCGGAGGCAACCGGGCGTCGGCCGTACCGGGGGGCAGCCTGTTGGTAGGTCGGGATGTCCATCGGGTAATCCTTAGACTGCGCGGAGCCCGACGGGGCGGACTGAGGAAGGTGACGTATGGACAGCGGCGGGGCGATCACTGTGCTCGTCGTCGATGGCCACCAGACCTTCGCCGAGCTGCTCGGGCATGCCTTGGCAGGTCAGCCCGATCTGCGCTGGGTGGGGCACGCCAGAACCGGGGCCGAGGCGATACGTCTCGCGGCCGAGTTGCGACCCGATGTGATCGTGCTCGATCCGGAACTGTCCGATGCCGACGGGATCGCCATCGCCGAGCTCATCCGGGTCCGGCAACCCGATTCACGTGTGGTGATCCTCACTGCGAGCGAGGAGCAGAGCCTCGTACGGCGAGCCACGACCGCCGGAGCGGCCGGATTCCTCTCCAAGAACGGTGCGCTCGGTGACGTGCTGAACGCGTTGCGCACCGCCCACCGGGGCAGCATGACCGTCTCCACCGACATCCTCGCCCGGCTGCTGCGCAGCACCGACCCGGCCACCGCCACGCGCGGCGCCGTCGCCAACGGCGGGCTCACAGTCCGGGAGAACGAGGTGTTGCAGCTGATGGCGGCCGGTTTGGACGCTCGCTCGGCGGCCCGCCGGCTGGGCATCAGCGTGCACACCTGCCGCGGATATCAGAAAGCCGTGCTCGCCAAACTCGGCGCACACAGCCAACTGGAGGCGGTCGCCATCGCCACCAGACGAGGACTCCTGCGATCTGACCCACGGTAAACATTGCTGTCACTCATCCGATAGGCGATTCCATACGTACTTCCATCGGGGGACACACCCGAGGGTGCGCTGCAGGGAGGAATCGCGTGGACCGTACCGCCGCCGTCGGCTCATCGCCCGACTCGGCCGGAGCCGGGGAGGGGGAGGAGCGTACGGCTTCCGGGCTGCCATTGCGGCGGCCCAAGAAACCGGCGCTCGAACCGGAGGGGCAGCCGGTCTCGTGGTTCGGCGGTTCGCCGTCCGGCCCGTCGTCGTCTGACCTGCCGCTGTCCGGCCCGTCGTCGTCTGACCTGCCGCTGTCCGACCTGTCGCCGCCCGTCCTGTCGTCCGGCCCGTCGCCGTCTGACCCGTCGTCCGGCCCGTCGCGTTCCGTGTCGTCGCCACCGGCCTTCGGGCCGGCGTCACCGGCCGGGCCCGGGCGCACGTCGTTCGGATTCAGTGACGGGCCGATCGGGCGATCCCGAACGGGGCGTGCGCCCGGTGAGGACGGCACCGCGAACCAGCCGGTCGTTCCACCCGCCGGCGGCGTCATGGGAACGCTCGCCGCGGCTGCGGGGGCACTGCCGATTCCGGACCGGCCGCCGCTGCGCCGGAGGGGCCGGTCCCGGCCGGCGGAGGACTCCGGGGAACCGCCCATAGAGTGGACGGCGGATCCGGCGCCGTCCGGGATGGACGGGTTGTCGTCCACCGGTGCGCCGCTGTTCCCGGCCGCTCCGGTCGAGACGCCGCCGTCCGCCGCCGTCTCGCCGTCCTCGCCCGGTGCGGCGCCGGGGCCGTCCCCCGAGCCCGTGTGGGGGCCGATCGGGAGCCCGGCCGGGGAGTCGTTCTGGAGTGGGGCGCGTGATCAGCGGGCCCCCGGCGCGGACCAGCCGGTCGTGTGGGGCGACGCCCCCGCGGCGCCGGCCGCGGCCACCCGGCCCCGGCAGTCCCGGCTCGTCACCGCCGGCATGACGTTTTTGGGTGTGGTGGCGCTGGCCGTCGTGGCGCTCACCGGCGTCGTCTACTACACCGGCGAGAACAACCAGATCAGCGACATGCTGCAGCTCGGAGGCGACGACCAGCGGGTGGTGACCGGCCCCCTGGAAGCCCGGACCCTCGCCACGTTCGAGATGCTGGCCGCCACCGACCGGGTCCGGTTGAGCATCGCCGACCTGGGCTCCGACATGTACCGGATCAGCGCGCCCGAGGGAGCCGGCATCCGGCCCAGCGCCGAATTCCGTGACGACCGCCTGCGAGTGGACGTGGCCCGGGACACGGCCGGCACCGGAGGCGAGGTGGAGGTCGTGCTGTCCGCGAAGGTGCGGTGGACCATCCGGTTCTCCGGCTACTCGGCCGAGCGGATCGTCAACCTCAGCGAGGGACGGATCCGCGGCATCGAACTCGTCGGCGGCACCCGGCGCGCCGAGATGACGCTGGCCGACGCCTCCGGCACGGTACCCATGAAGATCACCGGCGGGATCGAGGAGCTGATCCTGCGGGCGCCCAGCGGCAGCCCGGTGCGGATCAAGGTCGGCGGGGGCGCGGGAACGGTGACGGCCGGCTCGCGGACGCTGAAAGACGTGGCACCCGGGTCCACGCTCACTCCGAAAGGCTGGGCCAGCGGCGACCGCTACGACGTGGACGCCGTCGCGCCGGTCACCCTGCTGACGGTCGAGACCGCCTGACCTTCCCGGGTCAGGCGGTCCCGCATCGTCAGTTGAGGACCCGCAGACGGACGGTCTGCTCCATGGAGCGCAGCTGGTCGAGAACCTCGTCGCTGTAGCCGAGGGCGATGTCGGTGATGAGGTAACCGAACTCGCCACGGGTGCTGAGCATCTGGCCCTCGACGTTCACCCCGTGCTCGGCGAGAATCCGGTTCACCTGCGCCAGCACACCGGGCGTGTTCTTGTGCATGTGCACGATGCGGTGCATGCCGGGCAGCTCGGGCAGGGTGACGCCGGGCAGGTTCACACTCAGGGTGGTGTTGCCCTCGGTCACGAACTTGGCCAGCTTGTTCGCCACGAAGCCGCCGATGTCGGACTGCGCCTCCTCGGTCGAACCGCCGATGTGCGGGGTGAGAATCACGTTCGGCAGGCCACGCAACTCCGACAGGAACTCGTCGCCACGCCCCTTCGGCTCCTGCGGGAACACGTCGACCGCGGCGCCGGCCAGGTGGCCGCTCTTCAGCGCGTCACGCAGCGCCAGATGGTCGACCACGATGCCGCGGGACAGGTTGAGGAACAGCCCGCCCGGGCGCATCTTGGCGAACTGTTCGGCGCCGAAGAAGCCGGCGTTGCCGGGCCGGCCGTCCACGTGCAGGGTGACGATGTCGCTGGACTCCAACAGCTCGTCCATGCTCGCGCAGCGGTGCGCGTTGCTCAGCGCCAGCTTGTCGGCGGTGTCGTAGAAGGAGACCGACATGCCCAGGTTCTCCGCGAGCACCGACAGCTGGGTGCCGATGTTGCCGTAGCCGACGATGCCGAGGCGGCGGCCGCGGATCTCGTGGGCGCCGTCCGCCGACTTGTCCCAGACGCCGGAGTGCATCAGCGTGTTCTTCTCGGTGAGCCGCCGGGTCAGCGCGATGATCTCGGCGATCGCCAGCTCCACCACGGAACGAGTGTTCGAGAACGGGGCGTTGAAGACCGCGACGCCACCGGCGGTCGCCGCCGCCAGGTCGATCTGGTCCGTGCCGATGCAGAACGCGCCGATCGCGACCAGGCTGTCGGCCGCCTCGAGCACCTTCGCCGTCACCTGGCTCTTGGAGCGGACACCGAGCAGCTGAACTCCGGAGATGCGGTCGATCAGCTCGACCTCGTCGAGCGCGTTGCGCAGGGACTCGACCTGGAAACCGTCCTCCTCGAGCCGGGAAACGGCGTCGGGGTGGATGCTCTCGAGAAGCAGGACACGCACCTTGGGCTGGTCGATCATCATCTTCCGTTCCATGTTTCGGTTGGGCGCCCGGGCCGCCACGCCGAAGCCCAGTTCGAGGCATCCAGCCTAGTCTCCCGGCATGCCGGGCCCGGTGCGGTGTGCTTGGAGTCCCATCTACCGGTCAACCCCGTAACTGTTACGGACGGGCTCCGGGTGTGGTTCAGTCCGGTTTCAACGAGGCGACGCCGGAACCGGCCCGGATCACCGCCGGGCGGGCCGGACCGGCGCGAACCCACGGCCGGCCGACCAGGATCAGGCAGCCGTCACCTCGTACCGGAAGGTTCGTGGCGGCAGGTTCTCGCCGCCCTGTGGACAACGCCGGGGGTTCGGGTGGATTCCGCCGTTTCGGGGCGATCCGGTGCGGTGGCCGCTCGGTATCGTCGATGGAGGAACCGTTCTCGGGTGGCCGCGGCATCGAGGTGGGGCGATGGGATCGCTGGGGTGGGCCGTCGTGTTCTCCCTGCTGTCCGCGGCCAGTTACGCGGTCGCCGCGGTGGCGCAGGAGAGACTGGCCGAGCGCGGGCATCGCGGCTGGTCCCGGTGGGCGGTCGCACTGCTGCTCACCGGCGCCGGGGTGGCCCTGCACCTGCTGGCGCTGAATTTCGGCACCGTCGCCGTGGTGCAGGCCCTCGGCACGCTCACGCTGCTGTTCGCGCTGCCCATCGAGGTGATCCGCTATCACACCCGGCTCAGCCGGGCGGCCTGGCTGGAAGCGGCCCTCACGGTGGCCGGGCTGGCCCTCATCCTGGCGCTGTCGGTCGAGTCGGAGGCGCCGCCACTGCTCACCGACTCGTCGGTCGAAGCGGTCGCGACGATCACCGCCGGGGTCGTGTTCGTCTGCTCGTTCGCCGGCTGGCGATCCGGTCCACGGCTGCGGGCGGTGCTGCTGGCCGCGGCGGCCGGGGCGGCCTTCGGGATCGCGTCGGTGCTGTCCAAAGCGGTGCTGGCGGCCTTCACGACGGGCGGGCCCGGCGCGGTGTCGGTGACAGCGGCGACGCTGGTCGGGGCGTTCGCGGTCACCGGCTACGTGATCGGGCAGCTGTCCTATCGCGGGGCCGGGCTGGCCGCGCCGCTGGCCACGGTGAGCGTGACCAATCCGCTGGTCGCCGCGTTCGCCGGGGTGGTCCTCTTCGACGAGGGCGTGCGGTTCGGGGCGGCCGGGCTGGTCGCCGTGGCCGCCGCGGCGCTGATCATGGGCTGGGGTGTGGTGGGGCTGGCCCGGCGGTCCGCCGCGTCGGCCGGGGCCCCGGTCCCGGAGCCGGTCAGCGGGCCCGCGGGAGAAGGACCGTGACGAGCAGGCCACCCTCCTCGCGGGCGTCGGCGTGGATCCGGCCGAGATGGGCGTTCACGACCGACTGCACGATGGAGAGGCCCAGGCCGGCGCCGGACCCGGCAAGACGGTCCCGGTTGTAGCGGTGGAACGGCTGGAAGAGGCCGGGCACCTCGTAACGGGGCACCACCGGGCCCGAGTTGGAGACCCGCAGCTCCACCCATCCGTCGGTGCGGGTGCGGGTGGACACCCGCACCCAGCCGTTCTCCGGCACGTTGTGCCGGACGCCGTTCTCCACCAGGTTCTGCACGAGGCGTTCCAGGAGCACCGGGTCGCCGAGAACGGCGGCCTCGCCGGGCTCGGCGATCACCTTGACGGCGTCCGACACGGCCACGTGGTCGACGATGTCGGCCAGATCCACGTAGGAACGCTCGGTCACCTCGCGTTCGGAGCGGGCCAGCAGCAGCAGCCCGTCGATGAGCCGGCCGTGCCGTTCGTTGACGGCCAGCAGGGTGACGCCGAGCTGCCGCACCTCGGGGGAGACGGTCTCCGGTTCCAGCGCCACCTCGAGCAGGGTCCGGTTCAGGGTGAGCGGGGTGCGCAGCTCGTGAGAGGCGTTCGCGATGAACCGGCGCTGCCCGTCGAGGGACCGGTCCAGCCGGGACAGCATCAGGTCGAACGTGTCGGCCAGCTGCTTCAGCTCGTCGTTCGGACCCGCCAAGGCGATCCGCTCGTGCAGGCCACGGTCGGCGATCGGGGACTCGGCTATACGCCGGGCCGTCTCGGTGATGGTGTGCAGCGGGTGCAGCATCCGGCCGGCGATCAGCCAGCCCAGCGCGATCGTCGCCGCGCTCACCACGACCAGGGCGATCGCTCCCTGGGTGAGCAGGGTGTAAAGGGTGCCGGCCTGAAAGCCCTCGACGGTCTGCCGTACGACCGCGTCGCCCGGCACGGCGCCCACCCCCGCCTCCGCCCCGACCTGCTCCCCGGCGAAGTCACGCTCGAACAGCAGGGGCGCCCGCCGGTCGATCAGGATGTAGATGACCGCCAGCAGCACCAGCCCGGCAGCCACGAACAGGCCGCCGTAGACGAGGGTGAGACGGCCGCGCACGGTGAGTCTCATCGGATCCTGTACCCCACTCCCGGCTCGGTCAGCACCACCGGCGGATCGCCCAGTTTGCGGCGCAGTTTGAGGATCGTCATGCGTACGGCGTGGGTGAACGGGTCGGCGTTCTCGTCCCACGCCTTCTCCAGCAGCGTCTCGGCGGACACCGCGGTGCCGTCGGCGCGCAGCAGCTCGGCCAGCACGGCGAACTCCTTGCGGGACAACGGCACGTACCGGCCGTCGCGATGAACCTCCCGGCGGTACGGGTCGAGGCTGATACCGGCCCGGCGCAGCACCGGCGGCGCGGCCGGACGAGCCCGCCGCCCGAGCGCCGCGACCCGCGCCGACAGCTCCCGGAAGGCGAACGGCTTCGGCAGATAGTCGTCGGCGCCGAGGGCCAGCCCGGACACCCGGTCGTCGATCCCGGCGGCGGCGGTCAGCATCAGCACCCGGATGCCGGCCTTGCGCTCGGCGAGGACCATGCACACCTTGTCGCCGTGCACGACCGGCACGTCCCGGTCGAGCACCACCACGTCGTAGTCGTTGACGTCGATCCGTTCCAGTGCGGATCCACCGTCGTGGACGACGTCGACCGCGTGGGCCTCCCTCCGCAGACCCTGAGCCACCGCGTCGGCGAGCAGGGGCTCGTCTTCCACCACCAGGATCCGCATGCCTTCCATCTTGAACCGGGCGGCTGTCAACTCGGCGTCATCGTTTTCCGTGACGGCCGGGATACACGCTCGCCGCTCTACTCCGATGTGTGGCGGCCGACCGGCCGCCGGCAGAGGAGACGAGATGAGGAACAGGACGGTGCTCGCGATCGGCGTCCTGCTGGCGGTGACGACAGCGGGATGCACGGCCGGTGGAGAGAAGGATCCGGGAGTGGCCACCGCGGGCGGCGGCAAGCCCGGCACCGTGACCAGCACCGGCACCGACAGCGGTCCCGACCCGGACGCGTCGCTCAAATACGCCGAATGCATGCGGGAGCAGGGTCTGGAGTGGTTCCCGGACCCGAAGGCGGACGGCCGGATGGAGGTCGCCGTCCCGCAGGGCGTCGACAAGGACACCATGGACAAGGCCGACAAGGTCTGCAAGAAGTACCTGCCCAACGGCGGTGAGCCGCCGCAGCGATCGGCCGAGGACATCGAGCGGGACAGAAAGTACGCCCAGTGCATGCGTGACAACGGCGTGACCGGCTTCCCCGACCCGAACGCGAACGGCGAGATCGCCATCGAACGCGGCAAACTCGGCACCGGCCCCGGCGAGCCTCTCTTCGACGCCGCTGACAAGGCCTGCGCGCAGTACCAGCGCGGGGGACCGGTCACGAACGAGAACAAGCCGGGCGAGACGACATGAGAAGGTCGATGATCGCCGTCATCGGAACCCTGGCCGCCGGTGGTGCGACCGCCTTCCTGCTGGTCGGCGGCCTGCCGGAGAACGAGGGCGACAGCGCGCGGGCAGGCGGCGCGCCGACCACACCGACCGGGGAGATCACCCGGACGACGCTCGTCGACAAGGAACGCCACGACGGCTCGCTCGGCTACGGCGACACCGCCGCGCTCAGGACCCGGCTGTCCGGCACGGTCACCTGGCTGCCCACCGAGGGCGCGACCATCAAACGGGGCAAACCGCTCTACAAGATCGACAACGATCCGGTGGTGCTGCTGTACGGCGCACTGCCCGCCTACCGCACCCTTTCCCCCGGACTCGACGGCCCGGACGTCGAACTGTTCGAGAAGAACCTGTGGGCGCTCGGCCACCGCGGCTTCACCGTGGACGACGAGTACACCTCGGCGACGGCGGACGCGGTCCAGCAATGGCAGGAGGACCTCGGCACGGACGAGACCGGAACCGTCGAGCTGGGCCGGATCGTCTACGCCACCGGCCCCATCCGGGTCGCCGACCGGTCCGTCGACCTCGGCGCCGGCGCGCAGCCCGGCACCCAACTGCTCTCCACCACCGGCACCGGCCGGGTCGCCACGGTCGATCTGGAGATGAGCGACCAGCGGCTCGCCAAGAAAGGCGCCGAGGTCGACGTGACCCTGCCCGACGGCAAGACGGTCACCGGAAAGATCATCAACGTGGCCACCGTCATCGACGAGGCCTCCAACCCCGGCGAGGACGACACCACCACGCTCACCGTGACGATCGGGTTCGGCACGACCCCACACGGCCTGGAAGAGGCTTCGGTGGGCGTACAGTTCGTCGCCTCTCAGCGCGAGAACGTCCTGACCGTGCCGGTCAACGCCCTGCTCGCGCTCGCCGAAGGCGGATATGGGTTGCAGATCGTCGAGGGCGCCACCACACGCATCGTCGCGGTCGAGACCGGCCTGTTCGCCGACGGCCGCGTCGAGATCACCAGCGACGGCCTCACCGCGGGCATGAAAGTGGGCGTCCCCGCATGAGCCCGATCATCGAACTGACCGACGTCACCAAGAGCTACCCCGGCGGAGTCCACGCGCTCCGCAGTGTCGACCTCACCGTCGAACACGGTGAGCTGATCGCCATCGTCGGCCCGTCCGGCTCCGGCAAATCCACCATGCTCCACCTCATCGGCACCCTCGACCGGCCCACCGCCGGCACCGTACGCATCGACGGACACGACGTGGCCGGCCTCACCGACCGGCAGCTCTCCGCCCTGCGGGCCGGCCGGATCGGCTTCGTCTTCCAGTCGTTCCACCTCGCCACCGGCCGCGACGCGGTCACCAACGTCGCCGACGGCCTGCTCTACACCGGCCTGCCGAAAAGAGAACGCGAGCGGCGGGCGAAAGCCGCCCTCGTCCGGGTCGGTCTCGGTGACCGGCTCGGGCACCGTCCCCACCAACTGTCCGGTGGCGAACGACAGCGGGTCGCCGTCGCCCGTGCCGTCGCCGGCGACCCCGCAGTGCTCCTCGCCGACGAACCCACCGGCAACCTGGACACCGCCTCCGGCCACGGCGTCATGGACCTGCTGCGGGAACTCAACACGGCCGGAACCACCGTCCTGGTCATCACCCACGACCACGACATCGCCGGCTCCCTGCCCCGGCAGGTGCCGATGCGCGACGGGCGGGTGATCTGAGATGGCCGTCCCGCGCCCGGCCCGGCTCCGCCCCTCCGACCTGCTGCGCCTCGGCGGCTACGGCCTCCGCTCCCGGCCGCTGCGTGCGGTGCTCTCCGCTCTCGGCATCGCCATCGGCATCGCCGCGATGGTCGCCGTCGTCGGCATCTCCTCGTCCAGCCAGGCCGACCTGGACCGCAAACTCGCCGCCCTCGGCACCAACATGCTGCGCGTCTCACCCGGCCAGACCATGATGGGCGACGAAGCCACCCTGCCCGACGACTCCCTCTCCATGATCAAAAGGGTGGGGCCGGTCCTCTCCGCCACCGCCACCGGAAGCGTCAGCGACACATCCGTCTACCGCAGCGACCGGATCCCCGAACAGGAGACCGGCGGCCTGTCCGTCGTCGCCGCGCAACTCGACCTGCTCGAGACGGTCGGCGCGAACATGGCCGACGGCACCTGGCTCAACGCGGCAACCGCCAGATACCCGGCCGTCGTGCTCGGCGCCGGCGCGGCACGCCGCCTCGGCGACATCCCCACCGTCTACATCGACGGGCGTTGGTACACCGTGATCGGCGTCCTCGGCGCCGTCGCCCTCGCCCCCGAACTCGACAACGCCGTCCTCATCGGCTGGGACGCCGCCAAGGCGTACCTCGGCTTCGACGGGCACTTCACCACCGTCTACACCCGGGCCGTCGAATCCCAGGTCGAAGCGGTCAAAGCGGTCCTCGGGCGAACCGCCAACCCGGAGAACCCCGACGAGGTCGACGTCTCCCGCCCCTCCGACGTGCTCACCGCGAAACGGGCCGCCAACGCCAGCTTCACCGCCCTGCTCCTCGGGCTCGGCGCCGTCGCCCTGCTCGTCGGCGGCATCGGCGTCGCCAACACCATGGTCATCTCGGTGCTGGAACGCCGTGCCGAGATCGGGCTGCGCCGCTCCCTCGGCGCCACCCGCGGGCAGATCCGCACCCAGTTCGTCTCCGAAGCGCTGCTGCTCGCACTGCTCGGCGGCGTCGGCGGCGTCGGCGGCGGCTACGTGGTCACCACCGTCTACGCCGGCGCCCAGAACTGGCCCACCATGGTGCCGCCGTGGGCGGTCGCCGGCGGGCTCGGCGCCACCCTCGTCATCGGCGCCGTCGCCGGCCTCTACCCCGCCGTCCGCGCCGCCCGCCTGGCGCCGACCGAAGCGCTCGCCACCGGCTGACACGAACCCGGCCCGCTCCCGATCCTCGCGATGGTTTCGCGGCCCGCTCAGTCCGCCTGGACCGGGCGGGTCAGCGACACCGAACCACCCATGCACAGACCCGGCTCCTTGCCCAGCTTCTCCGCGATCTGCAGACAACGCGCCACCTGATCGACGCTCGCATCCGTCCGGGTGATCTCCGCCCGGGTCTTCGCGTTCGCCTTGTCGATCTCCAGATTCCGGGCCTCCAGAATCTTCTGACCGTACGCGGCGATCGCCTGCGTCGTCGGCTCGTCATACCGCGGCGACTCGAACGCCACCGACTTCACCACGATCTCGTCACCCAACGCGGTGTTCAGGGCCTTGACCAACGGCTCCTTGTACGTCTTGTTCAAATCCGGCGCCGGAGCATCCCCACTCGTCACATCCACCGAACCCAGCGGATCGAACGCCGCGAAGATCGACGTCAAAGACCCGTTGATCTGCGGATTCACCCGGCGCTCCACGAACACCTCGAACCGGGTCTTGTCGCCCACCTCACGGTAGGCCGCCCAATTCTCCGGCGCCTTCTCCGACTTCGCCGACCACTCGATCTGCACCGGAATACACGCCCGCCGCTGCGCCGCGATCGTCACCCACACACAGTGATCACCCAAATGCGCATACGTCTGACCCGACGCGTCCCACTCGTCGATGTCCTGCCACGGCGCCGTCCACTGCAAGCCGGCACCCGTCGTCCGGCCCGTCGGCTTACCCCAGCTCGTGACGATGCCCACGTTCCGTGTCGGCACCACCGAGACGCACGACCCCACGACGAACGCCAACGACAGGAACAACCCGACGGCGAACGTGGCCCACGCCCCACGGCGCACCCGATCAGCCTTACCGAACACCACGGTGGCCAGTGCGAACAAAGCGACCGCGGCGAGAAGAACGCCGAAGACGAACAACGAGATCAGAACTCCTGCCTCACCCTTACCCGGAACAGCCCGCGAAACCGCGTCGACCGCGACAGTGAAGATAGATCAACACGTCAACCGGTGCCCGGCGATCTACTGAACCGGGAGGAGAAGAGGCGCATCGCCGACGATCATGTTCAGCCGTCGAGAGACTCCGAGACGACAGCGACCTCAGCCCGGATCAACATCATCCCAGGGTGGTGGCAACGATGCCGGCGACAAGACGCCGGTGACGGCCCGGCCCCGTGGGTTCGGCCCGATATCGCTGGAAGACGGTGAACAGGGTGGGGCAGACTGCGCCTCGTGACGGACGAGATCACGCGGCTGATCGGATCGCTGGACGACGAGTCGACCGGCATCGCTGAGGATGCGAAGACCGGGCTGATGTCGATCGGCGGCGAAGTCCTGCCACCATTGACCGCCGCCGTGCGGTCGTTGGACCGCTACGGCCAACTGTCCGCGGCCGAGGTGTTCGAACACCTCGGTGATCCCGCCGGCAACACCTACTGGAACAGCCACGAGCGACTCGACCAGCCCCTGAACCTCGGCATGCCGTGGCCGGACGTCGTGGACGCAGCGGGAGAAGCCGCGTTGATCGAGGCCGCGCAGGTCGACCCGCACAGCGATCTGTCCGCCACGATCGAGTGGGTTGATCATGCGGACCTCTGACGACGGGGAGCCCACATGCGCCGTCGACCCGGTCCTGCTGTCGGCGTTGTGGGATGAGCGGTGGCCGGGTCGCTCGAAGCTGCCCTATGAACTCCGAAGCATCCCGGACCGCTGGGTACGGTTCCACAGCCTGCCGCGATCCAAGCGCTACCCGGAGACCGAAGCCCAATACAAGATCGTGCTGGCGAGGCACAACACCGTCCTGGCCGACCTGGCGAACGACTCGGCGATACTCGTGGTCACCGTCAGCTACTCCGACTCCCGTGATTCGTACGAGAGCCGGTCGCCGCAGACCCTCGCCGTACACCCGGACGCCGTGTATTGGACAAGCGTCTGCATGGACGACGAGCCAGATCTTGAGAGCTGGATGCACCTGCACGTCAGCCGGGAGCGCTGGACGCCGGGCTGCCTGGACACATTGCTGCGTCACGTCGTCGACGAAGTCGTCGCCAACGTCGTGATCGCCGATCCTGACCTGCGATGGCTATACCACCCTTACGACGGTGGCATGGACGTGATCCTGCCGTCCGCGACCGAACGCGACGCTCTTCGGCACCGGTATCACGAGTGGCTGTCCGAGCATCCGAGCGGACAGTGATGGGCGTCCGACGGCGGACGCTGTCCGCCGGTCACCGAATGCGACCCGCTCGGCGGACCGCACCCGGAGGGTGTGACCCCTCGGAGAAGTCAACCGCCCTGGTAGAGGGAAGACAAGCGCGCCCGGCAGGATTCGAACCTGCGACCCACGGATTAGAAGTCCGTTGCTCTATCCGCTGAGCTACGAGCGCTGGCCAGCACATACTAGGCGGTCGTGCCGGACTTGTCGTCCGCCTCTTCGACGGAGCCCTCCTCCACCGCCGCCTCCGCCGCCTCGAGAACGGTAGCTATGCCCGCTTGATCCTCCGGCGCGGGCGGAATATCCGCCTCCGGCGTCCCCGGAGCCGGCAGAAACGCGTCCACCCAGCGTCCCAACTCGCGGAACACCTCGGCCCGCACCTGCTTGCCGGACAACGTCAAATCATGCATGCCGCCGTCGAACCGGGCGATCGTCACCTGCCGGCCCAGACCCGGAGCCCACCGGGCGATGTGCTCCACATCCAGCACCGAATCGGTCACCCGCACATCGTCATGCCACTGCCTGCCCCGGAACGTCCGCGTCGAACACGCCACCAGAACAGGCACATCGATCGCCAGACCCGACCGCAGCTTGCGCTGACCCCGGCGAATCGCCTCCAGCCAGCCCAACCGCACCGGGAAACCCAGAATCGGCTTCCACTCCAGGTCATAGCTCCACTCGCCGTGATGGTCCGCATGCAGACTCTTGCCATACAAGCCCAGCGAGGCCATCGGCAACTTCCGGTACGGCCGACGGCCCGTCACCGCCAGCACCGCCGACATCAACGGCCGCCGCACCAGCCACGGCAGATTGAAATCGAAGAACGGACTGTTCAGAAACAGACCGTCGATCGTCCCCCGCTGACGACGGCAGTGCGCCCACAACGACGTGATCAGACCACCCGTCGAATGCGCGCTCACCAACAGCTGATCATGACCGTCCTGCTCCCGGATGATCCGCGCCGCCTCATCCAGCTCCGGAAAGTAGTCCGTCATGCTCCGGGCGAAGTTCGGCGTCTGATGCGGCAACAGACTCCGCCCGTACTTCCGCAGGTCCAGCGCGTAGAAATCCCAGCCCCGCTCGACGAAGAAATCCGCCAGATGCGTCTGGAAGAAATAGTCCACGAACCCATGGACATGCAGCACCGCCCGCCGCGTCGGCGACTCCGCCCGGCGGCGCACCAGCGTGGCCACCACCGGACCCTCATCGTCACTGCCCAACTCGATGGTGTGCCGCTCATACGGCCATCCGAGGACATCGGTCTCCACGCCCACAGGTTACCCATGAGTACCACCCGGCGCGCCATATCAAAATCGCACCCACCCCGGCCCGCCATCCACAATCCGCCGCCGTCCACAGCCACGAACCCGCCCACCCCGGCACCCCCGCCAAACTCGGCGACGACCGAAACACACCGCACCCCACCAGGGAGAGAACGCCGTGTTCGAAACCAACATCGTCGTCGTCGGCAACGTGCTCACCGCACCCGAATGGCGGCGCGTCGGCGACGACAACAAACTCGTCACCCACTTCCGGCTCGCCTCCACCGCCCGCCGCTACGACCGGGAAACCGGCCGCTGGACCGACGGCAACAGCCTCCGGGTACGGGTCACCGCCTGGCGCCGCCTCGCCGAAGGCGTCGCCTCCTCCATCACCGTCGGCGACCCCGTCGTCGTCTTCGGCCGCATCTACACCCGCGACTGGGTCGACGACGACAACAACAACCGCGTCTCATACGAGGTCGAGGCCTTCGCCATCGGCCACGACCTCGCCCGCGGCCGCTCCCGCTTCTACCGCAGCAAACCCGTCCCCGCCAACAGCACCATCGAAGGACCCGACACCGACGCCATCATCGGCGGCCGCCCCTCCGAAACACTCCCCGACGACGAGATTCCCGTGACCTTCGGCGACGGACTGCCCGAGCGCGACCCCGACGACGAAGGACCCACCTTCCTCGAAGTCGTCGCCGGCATCACCGACCAGACCGCCGAGCCCGGCGACGAGCCCGACGACCCGGAGACCCGCCGCGTCCACCGCGACAACCGGCGCGAACCCGTCGCCGCCTGAGACCTTTCCCACCGCCGCCACCCGGAAATCGATCACCCTGCGGATCTCCGGGGCGCGCGGCGCCCGGTGGCCCGGCCGGGAACGTCACCCGGCCGGGCCACCGCGAGGCGCCACTGAAAACGCGGTCTGCGGACGTCACCCGAACGGGTACAACAATCCGCTCGGTAGACACCCACCGATTCCGTCGATCGGGATAGGCCGATCGTGCCGGCGCAACAGGCCACCAGTCGGAGCGGCCCGGCTAGGCCCCGGACCCGACAACGGGGCAGACTGAACCCGTGCTGCTGAAGGACATCCGCGCCATCGTGACCGAGCAGATGGTGCTATCGCCGGAGGACCAGACGGCCGAAGACACCAACACCAACTGGTTCGGCGCGCCACCCCACGAACGCCTGGGCCTGTCCGCGGACGAGGTCGTCACCGCATTCGAGGAGACCGCGGCCCTACTACGGGACCAGGTGGCCGGCACCGGCCACCGGGGCACCGCCACCTTCTACGTCTGGCACGACACCGTCGCCGGGCAGCTCCGCTGCTCCGCCGGCACCCGCAAACCCAGCGACCTCCCGTTCGCCGACGCCTACCAGGTCACCGAAGATCTCCGGGGCATCGTCGCCGAATTCCTCGAAGACCGGGCACCAGGCTCCATCGCCTGGGGAGAACTCGAACCAGTGCCCTACCCCGACAACTACGAACCACCCGCGCTCGCCGTCTGGGCATACGACCTCACCCCGTTCGGCCGCTGAGAGTGACAGCACGACGGACCGCCGACGCGGCCGGCCTCATCGCCGGATACCTCCTCGACGCGGCGCTCGGCGACCCACGTCGACTGCACCCGGTAGCCGGCTACGGCACCGCCGCCGGAGCCCTCGAACAACGGCTCTACCGGCCGCACCGGCGCGCGGGGGCGGCGTACACCGCCATCGCCGTCGGTGTGCCCGTCCTCGCCGGGCTCGCCGCCGCACGAGCGACCCGCGACCGGCCCGTCGCCCGGGCCGCCGTCACCGCGGCGGCCACATGGACGGTGCTCGGAGGACGCACCCTCCGGCGCGAAGCCCGGACCATGGCCGGACACCTCGAAGCCGGGGATCTCGCGGCGGCACGAGAACGGCTCGGGCACCTGTGCGGGCGGGACCCGTCAACGCTCGACGAACCGGAACTCGCCCGCGCCACCGTGGAATCCGTCGCCGAGAACACATCCGACGCCGTCGTCGCCCCCCTCCTCTGGGGGGCGCTGCTCGGCCCGGCAGGGCTCCTCGGATATCGGGCGGCCAACACCCTCGACGCCATGGTCGGGCATCGATCCGAGCGGTATGCGCGATTCGGGACGCCGTCCGCGCGGCTGGACGACCTGCTCAACCTGGCGCCATCGAGGATCACCGGGGTCGTCACGGCGATCGTGGCGCCGGTCGCGGGCGGATCCGTCCGGGAGACCCTGCGGGTGTGGCGGCGCGACCGAAGGGATCATCCGTCACCCAACGCGGGACAATGCGAATCCGCCATGGCCGGGGCGCTCGGGGTTCGGCTCGGTGGGCGAAACGTCTATTTCGGACGCACTGAGGTGCGGCCGTTCCTGGGAGACGGGCCGCGGCCCTCGGCTGGGCATCTGCGGCGGGCCGCGCGGATCTCGGGGGCCGTGGGCCTGGTGGCGCTGGGGATGGCGGCGGCTCTGGCGGCGGCACGAGGATTGATCACGGCCGGTGGTGGCGGCGGGGGCGGGGCGGGGCCCGAAGGGCCGGAACCACCGCCGACCCCCCGACACCGGAGCCTCCTCCGATGACCGGCGCCCTCCTGGTGGCCGGCACCACCTCCGACGCCGGCAAGAGCATCCTCACCGCCGGAATCTGCCGCTGGCTGCACCGCAACGGCGTACGCGTAGCCCCGTTCAAATCCCAGAACATGTCGAACAACTCCGCCGTGGTGCTCACCGCCGACGGCCGCGGCGGCGAACTGGGCCGAGCCCAGGCCATGCAGGCCGCCGCCTGTGGCATAGCCCCCGACCTGCGCTTCAACCCGGTCCTGTTGAAGCCGGGCAGCGACCGCTCCAGTCAGGTCGTCCTGCTGGGTGAGGCGGTCGACACGGTCACCGCAGGTAACTACCGCACGTTGCGCCCACGCCTGGCCGAGACCGCCTTCGCGGCGTTCTCCGAATTGCGCTCCGAGTACGACGTACTGATCTGTGAAGGCGCAGGAAGCCCCACGGAGATCAATCTTCGCGACGGTGATTTCGTCAACATGGGCCTGGCCCGCCGTTTCGGGCTGCCGACGGTGGTGGTCGGCGACATCGACCGGGGCGGCGTGTTCGCCGCGTTCTTCGGCACGCTGGCCCTGCTCGCGCCCGAGGATCAGGAGCTGGTCGCCGGCTTCGTGATCAACAAGTTCCGCGGTGATCTCGGCCTCCTGCGCCCGGGCCTCGACATGATCACCGCGGCGACCGGGCGCCCGGTGCACGGCGTCCTGCCGTTTCACCTGGACGTCTGGCTAGACGCCGAGGACTCTCTCGCGTACGGCAGGATCCTGGGCCGCCCCGGAGCGCCGCGCGGGACCGAGTGGCTGCGTGTCGCGGTGATCCGCCTGCCGCGGATCTCGAACGCGACCGACGCGGAGGCACTCGCCGCCGAACCGGGCGTACAGGTGCGGTTGACGATCGAGCCGGGTGAGATCGCCGACGCCGACCTGGTCGTGCTGCCCGGTTCGAAGGCGACCGTGAGCGACCTCGCGTGGCTTCGGGAGACGGGCCTGGCCGACGCGATCAGGGGCCACGCCGCCGCGGGCCGTCCGCTGCTCGGCATCTGCGGCGGTTTCCAGATGCTGGCCGAGACCATCCACGACGAGGTGGAGAGCGGCCACGGAACGGTGCCGGGCCTGGGCCTGCTGCCGGTCGGCATCACGTTCGCGGCTCGCAAGACCCTGTCCAGACCGGTGGGAAGCGGTCTGGGTGCGCCGGTGCGCGGCTACGAGATCCATCACGGGTACGTCTCCGCGGGCGCCCCCGATCCGCTGTTGCGCTACCAGGACGGCCGTCCGGAGGGTGCGGTCGCCGGCAACGTGTACGGCACGCACTGGCACGGCGCGTTCGAGTCGGACGGGTTCCGCCGCCGGTTCCTGACCGAGGTGGCGCGGCAGGCCGGCCGGCACGGTTTCACGGTCGCACCGGACACCCGGTTCGCCGCGGTCCGGGAGCGCGCGCTGGACGTCCTCGGTGACCTCGTGGAGGAGAACCTGGACACCGGGGCGCTGTGGCGACTGCTCGAGAAGGGTGCGCCGCCCGGGTTGCCGTTCATCCCTCCGGGCGCTCCCTGAGGAGCGTTCTCCGGGTCTTCTCCGGGTCGCGGGCACGGGACACGCGTTGCGTCGCGGGCGTACGTTGGGCCCGGAAGCGCGGCCCTGCGCCGCGGCAGCGGCGAGGACGGGGTGAGACCTATGACGACCGAGGACGAGAACCGGCCGGTGCGACGCCGTGTGACCCTGACCGGGATCAGCTCGCGTGCCTGGGAGCATCCGGCCGACAAGGGCGCGCTCTCCGCTCTGCGTGAGCTGCGCGGCTTCGACGACGTGGTGAAGACGTTCTTCGGCATGTGGAACGAGCGCGGGTTCCGTCTCATGTTCCTGGCCGGGGCGATCCGTGTCGACCACCGGCAGTACCCGCGGGTCTACCAGCGTTTCACCGAGGCGGCGGCGGCGCTCGACGTACCGAACCTGCCGGAGCTGTATGTGACGCAGGATTCGCGGATCAACGGTCAGGCGATCGGTCTGGACCGGCCGTTCATCGCGCTGACCACGGGCGCTGTGGAGAAGCTCGACGACGACGAGTTGCGTGCCCTGCTCGGGCACGAGCTGGGCCACGTGCGCAGCGGGCACGCCGTCTACAAGACCATCATGACGATCCTGACCAGTTGGGCGGCCAATCTGAGCTGGCTGCCGGTGGGCGCGATCGCGTTGCGCGGGATCATCGCGGCGATGCTGGAGTGGTGGCGCAAGGCGGAGCTTTCCGCCGACCGGGCCGGCCTGCTCGCCGGTCAGGACCCGTCCGCCTCGCTGCGGCTGCTGATGAAACTGGCCGGCGGCGGGGACCTGTCGCAGATCGACACGGCCGCGTTCCTGGAGCAGGCCGCGGAGTACGAGGGCGGCGGCGATCTGCGCGACAGCGTTCACAAGATCGGCCTGACCGCGTGGAACAGTCATCCGGTTCCCGTCGCCCGTGCTTCTGAGCTACGGAAATGGGTCGACTCGGGGGAGTATTCGCGGATTCTCGGCGGCGACTACCCGCGCCGTGACGACGACGGCAACGCGTCGGTGTCGGAGGATGTGAAGGCCGCCGCCAAGGCGTACCGTGAGGATTTTGCCAACTCGCAGGATCCGCTGGTCGGCCTGGTGCGGCGGTTCGGCGGCGGTGCCGCCGATCTGGCCGGATCGGCCGCCGGGAAGGCGTACAACTGGGCCAGCGACGCGGCCCGGCGAGGGCGCGGGGACAACGGCGGTGAGGGTACGCCGGACGCATGATCCGCACGCCGCCGATCCGGGTGGGCCGGAGGATGTCAGACATCCGGCTTACGATCGGCGGCATGAGCCTGAGTGAATCCGATCTGCGCGCCGCGATCCGGCGCGAGATGCCTGGTGTCCGCGCTGACCTGGAGCGGCTGGTGCGTATCCCGGGCATCGCCTTCGAGGGTTTCGACCACTCGCATGTCGAGCGTTCCGCCGTGGCGGTCGCCGAGTTGCTGCGCGGGTGCGGGCTCGACACCGAGATCGTCCGGCACGGCGGCCAGCCCGCCGTGATCGGGCGGAAGGCGGCGCCGGCGGGCGCGCCCACCGTACTGCTCTATGCCCACCACGACGTTCAGCCCGCCGGTGACCCCGCGTTGTGGACCAGTGATCCGTTCGAGCCGGTCGAGCGGGACGGGCGGCTCTACGGCCGCGGCGCCGCCGACGACAAGGCGGGCGTGATGGCCCACGTCGCGGCGTTGCGCGCGTTCGGTGACCGGCTGCCGGTGGGTGTGGTCGTCTTCGTCGAGGGCGAGGAGGAGTACGGCTCCGACTCCCTGGACACGATCATCCAGGAGCATCTGGAGGAGCTGCGGTCCGATGTCATCGTGATCGCCGATTCCGGTAACTGGGAGGTCGGCCGTCCCGCGCTGACCACGTCGCTGCGCGGCCTGGTCAACATGTTCGCCGAGGTCAGGGTGCTGAAGAACGCCGTGCACAGTGGCATGTTCGGCGGTCCTGTGCCGGACGCGCTGATCACCCTGTCCCGTCTGCTGTCGACGCTGCACGACGACGACGGCGAGGTGGCGGTGTCCGGTCTGGTGGGCAGGGAGGGCGCGAGCGTCGACTATCCGGCGGACCGGTTCCGGCACGAGGCTGGCATCCTCGACGGCGTCGACCTGATCGGCCGCGGCACGATCACCGACCGCATCTGGACGAAGCCGTCCATCTCCGTGCTCGGCATCGACGCTCCCGGCACGCTCGAGGCGGCGAACGCGCTCCAGCCCACCGCGAAGGCGAAGATCAGCGTCCGGCTGGCGCCGGGCGAGGACCCTCGGTCGGCGTACGACGCGGTGCGCGCCCACCTGGAGAAGAACGTTCCCTGGGGCGCTCAGCTCGAGGTCACGCTGGAGAGCGACGGCCAGCCGTGCGTGATCGACGCGACCGGCCCGGTGTATGACGCGGCCCGCGCCGCCTTCCGTGCCGCGTGGGACGGCACCGAGCCGGTCGACATGGGCATCGGCGGGTCGATCCCGTTCATCGCCACCTTCCAGGAGCTGTTCCCAGACGCCGCGATCCTGGTGACCGGTGTGGAGGACCCGTACTCGAGCGCGCACGGGCCGGACGAGAGCCTGCACCTCGGCGAGTTCGAGCGTGTCTGCGCCGCCGAGGCGCTGCTGCTCAAGAACGTCGCGGAGACCATGACGAGGTAGATCGGGGTGGCTGATGGCCGAGCTGTCGTGCGAGGTCCTGGTGGTTGGCGCCGGCCCCACCGGGCTGATGCTCGCCAACTGGCTGACCAGGCTCGGGGTTCAGGTGATCGTCGCGGACGGCAAGGACGGCCCGACGATCGAGTCCCGGGCACTGGTGGTGCAGGCGCGCAGTCTGGAGATCTACGACCAGCTCGGCATCGGCGATCAGGTGCTGGAGGCCGCACACCGGGCGGAGGCGCTCTCGCCCGGTTTCGGTGCGCGCAGTTTCGGGCGGATCCCGCTCGGGCCCCTCGGCGGGACGGTCACTCCTTTTCCGTACATCGAGGTGCTCGAGCAGAGCCGTAACGAGGAGATCCTCTACGAGAATCTGCAGAAGCTCGGCGGTGAGGTGCTCTGGGAGTCGCCGGTCACCGCCGTCGTGCAGACCGAGGACGGTGTGGAGGCCAAGGTCGGCAACCACACCGTCCGGGCCCGGTTCTGTGTCGGCTGCGACGGCGCCAACTCGATCGTCCGGAAGGCGCGGCGGATCGACTTCGAGGGTGTCACCAACCCGCACCGGTTCTTCGTGCTCGATGCGACAGGCGCCGCAGGGCTCCAGCCGGACGCGATCAACGTCCGCCCGTACCGGGACGATTTCCTGCTCGCCTTCCCGATGCGCGGCGAGGGCAGCTGGCGGTTGATCGGCCTGGTCCGCGACGAGGACGGTGACGGCACGCTGGACGAGGAGGACGCGCGCGCCCGGATGCGGCGGACGTTCGGGGTCACCTACGGGCGGTCCCGCTGGTTCGCCACGTACCGGGTGCATCATCGGGTCGCCGCCGCCTTCCGGGACGGGCCGTTCCTGCTGGCCGGAGACGCCGCCCACGTGCATTCGCCGGTCGGCGGCCAGGGCATGAACACGGGGCTGCAGGACGCCCACAACCTCGCCTTCAAACTCGCCGACGTGCTGCGCGGTACCCGCAAGGACGGCTGGCTGGACCGCTACGAGGCCGAACGCCGCCCGGTCGCCCGGAAACTCGTCGCCACCACCGACCGGGTCTTCGGGGCCGTCACCTCCAACCGGATGCCGCTGCGCGTCCTGCGGCGGATCGCCGTGCCGCTGGTCGCGCCGGTCGCGGTGCGCGCGCTGCCCGGTTCCTCCGGTGGGTCACGGCTCTTTCAGTACGTGTCTCAGATCCGGATCCACTATCGCCTCGACCCGGGTGCGTCCACCGGCCGTCGCCGGGATCCGGTGGTCGGCCGGCGGTTGCCGTGGGCCGACGGCAACCATGCGGCTCTGCGCGCCGCCTGCTGGCAGATTCACGCGTACGGCGGGGTCACCGCGGCTGACGCGCCCGACCTGGGCGTGCCGGTGCACATCTTTGCCCCGGCACCCGCCACCGTGCTGCGGCCGGGGCTGTTCTACCTGGTCAGACCGGATGGCTTCGTCGCGGCGCGGGCCGAGCCGGCCGAGGCCGACACCCTGTTCCGGCACGCCATGGCCAGGTGAGACCCGGTTGTCCACAGGGTGGATCACCGGGTGGCGGAGGCGATCAATCCTGTTAGGATTCGAACATGCGTTCGACTGCATCGCCTGCACCGAGCATTCCGGCCGCACAACCCACGTCGGCCACGCGGCCCGTTCCGACCGCCCAGCGGCTCTCCGCCGCGCAATGCATGTCGGCCGCGCTGGCCGGCCGCGCCACCCGGGTGACCTCCGGGTCGCGCGCCCCGCTCGACCGTCTCCGCACCCGGGAGCGGATCGAGTCGATCGCCCGGCTCCGCGCCGCCGCCCACGCGCTCGGAGACGTCGACGTCTCCGGGTGGGACGACGCCACTCTCACCGATCACCTCGACGACCTCTCCCGGGTGCTGTGCACGCTCGACTTCGAGCTGGCCCGGGTCGCCGACGCGGTCCGCGCCCGCGGCTTCCGCATCGAGGAGCCCAGGGCCGCATGACAGTCCAGACTCCGTCCTACCGCCACGCCGTCGTCGCGGCCCCTCCCGGATGTTCGGGCGAAGCACCCACCCGCGGGCCGGGCGCCGGTGAGCGGGCCGGGAGCCTCCCGGCGCCGGCCGGAGGTCTGGCGCGTCGGCCCGCGTGTCCGGCGCAAAGGCGTCGGCGAAGCATCCCCGTGCGTGAGGGGACACGAAAGACGTGACCGGCTGTCAGGATGGGAATCGTGCGGTTCATCGACATAGCGGCCACCTCGGCGGCCGTCACCGCGACATCGGGACGGAAAGCCAAGATCGAGCTGGTTGCCGGGGCGCTGCGGCGCCTGGACCCGGGCGAGATCGTCGCCGGGGCCGCCTACCTGGCAGGTGAGCTGCGGCAGCGGCAGACCGGTGTGGGTTATGCGTCGCTGCGTGAGCGGCCACCCGCCGCCGCGGAGGCGACCCTCACCGTCGCCGGGGTCGACGCCGCGATCCAGGAGATCTCGACCGTCGCCGGGGCCGGTTCGCAGGCCCGCCGCAAGCAACTGCTCGGCGCCCTCTTCGCCGCCGCCACAGGCGAGGAGCAGCGGCTGCTCGTCGGCCTGTTCAGCGGTGAGCTGCGCCAGGGCGCTCAGACCGGGCTGCTGGCCGAGGCGGTCGCCCTGGCGGCCGAGGTGCCCGCCACCGCGGTCCGCCGGGCCCTGCTGCTCTGCGGCGACATCAAGACGGTGGCCGCGGCCGCGCTCGGCGGTGGCGCGGCCGCGCTCGCCGGGATACAGCTGCGGGTCGGCACCCCGCTCAGCCCGATGCTGGCCAGCAGCGCGCCCGACGTTGCGGCCGCCCTCGTCGCCACCGGCGCCCCGGCAGTGGTCGACACGAAACTCGACGGCATCCGCATCCAGGTGCACCGATCCGGCGAAGAGGTGGCCGTCTACACCCGCAGCCTCGACGACATCACCGCCCGGCTGCCCGAGGTGGTCGCCGCGGTTCGTGAGCTGCCGCTGCGCGAGGCGATTCTCGACGGCGAGGCCATGGCGCTCGACGAGACCGGGCGGCCCCGCCCGTTCCAGGAGACGTCGAGCCGCGCGGCGACGCGGGGCGCCCCGGCGAGCGGTCTCCGGCCGTACTTCTTCGATCTGCTGCACCTCGACGGCGCCGACCTGCTAGACCAACCCGGCCGGGTGAGATGGGCGGCCCTGGCCGACACGCTGCCGGACCCCCTCATCGTCGGCCGCACCGAAGCCCGGACCGGGGAACAGGCCGCCGCCGCGTTCGCCGCCGCCCTCGCCGCCGGGCAGGAAGGCGTCGTGATCAAGGCACCTGACGCGCCCTACGACGTGGGCCGCCGGGGCGCCGCCTGGGTCAAGGTGAAACCACGCCACACCCTCGACCTGGTCGTCCTCGCCGTCGAGTGGGGCAGCGGCCGCCGGCGCGGCCGGCTCTCCAACCTGCACCTCGGAGCGCGTGACCCGGAGACCGGCGGGTTCGTGATGCTCGGCAAGACGTTCAAGGGGCTCACCGACGAGCTGCTGCGCTGGCAGACCGAGCGATTCAAGGAATTGGCCGTCTCCGACGACGGCTGGGTGGTCCGGGTCCGGCCGGAACAGGTCGTGGAGATCGCCTTCGACGGCGTTCAGACGTCACCCCGCTACCCGGGCGGGGTCGCCCTGCGATTCGCCCGGGTACTCCGCTACCGCGACGACAAGACCGCCGCCGAAGCCGACACCATCGACATGGTGCGGGCACTGCACCCCGGAGCCGCCGCCACCGGCGTCTGAGACTCACGGCGACTGCGACAACGGCCTGCCGGGTTCGTGCCCTGCCGGGTTCGTGCCCTGTCGGGTTCTCGTGGGCTGCCGGGTTCGAGGGCTGCCGGGTTCGTGTCAGCGAAAGGCGAGATTCGCGGGGCCGACATCGCGGGGGCCGGCACGGGTCGCCGCCACCGGGACGGGTGGGCCCGGTCCTAGATCGCCGCCAGGCTGCGGACGTAGTTGACCTGCTGGTTGATCGACGCCACGTCGCCTTCGCGACCGACCGGGACGCGGGCCACATACTGATGGGCGCCGCTGGTCACGGTGACGTGCACCGTGCCCTTCGGAACCGTCTCCTTGACCAGCAGGAGCAGCAGGCTGAGGCCGCCGGTCGGGCAGATCGCGACGAAAGCCGCGACCTTCGCCCACATCGGTGTACGCCGCTGGGAAAGCCAGTGATCGGTGACATGCCATCGGGAACCGGCGAGCGGCAGATCACCCACCGGCGTCCGGACCAGCGTCGACGTGACGTGAATCTCAGCGATCTCCACGATGACCGGGCCGGTGGGTGCCGGAAGCGCCGGACTCTCCGGCTCCGGCGAGGGAGCGGGCGCGCCCCACGGATCACCAGGCGGGAAGGTCATGCCGTCAGCCTATTCGCCCTCCCCGATCGCCGCGAGGCGGCGCTCGGGGTGCCTGTCACCCTCCTACCTCGATCCGGCGATTCGCCGGCGTTCCGGGCGCGGCCGGGACGCTAGTCGCTCTCCGGCCGGTCCGCGGTCGCGGTCGTGGCCCGCGAAGCGGCCCGCTGGTCGGCTTCTTCGACCCGGTCGCGTGAGGCGGCCCGCTGGTCGGCTTCTTCGACCCGGTCGCGTGAGGCGGCCCGCTGGTCGGCTTCTTCGACCCGGTCGCGGGGCCGGTGGGTCTTCTTCGCGGGCCGGGCGCCTGCCGGGCCACCGGAACCACCCACCGACTCCTGGGCCTCGCGGCGGGCCTGCCAGCCGAACAGGACGTAGACCATCCCGGCGAAGATCCACCACTGGACGGCGTAACCACCGTTCTGCCAGGAGTCCTCGTGCGGGATCGGGATCGCGACGAACGCCGGATCGGCGGCCGGGGTCTGCTCCGTCAGAAGGACATACGCCCCGTACACCGGGAAGGGAAGCTCGGTGGCGAGGCGCGGCACGTTGATCCGCCGGGTGTCCAGGCGGCCGTCCCGGCGGTCAACCGGCGCGGGTCGGCTTTCCGACAGGTGAATCTGCCCGACGACCGTCACCTGCCCGGTCGGGGCGGCCGGGACCTCAGGTGCGGCGAGCGCACCGCCCGGCGGCGCCGGCACCCAGCCGCGGTCCACCAGAACCGCCGTGCCGTCCTCCAGGACGAGCGGCGTGAGGATCTCGAAACCGACCTTGCTGCCCACCGTGCGACCCCGCGCCTGGATCTCGTTGGCCGGGTCGTAGCGGCCGCTGAGGGTCACCTTTGTCCAGGCCAGCGCCTCTCCGGGGGCCGCGCCCGGTGTGCCCGCGGCGGTCGGCGCGGCAAGGACCGACGTCAATGCGACGGGATCGACGGCGTTCGCCGCGTCGATCCGCTCGTTGATGGCAGTGCGTTCCTGATACCGGTGCAACTGCCAGTTGCCGAGCACGACCATCACCATCGAGGCGACGACGGTGAGCGCGGCCGCGGCCAGCCAGCGGGGGGTCAGCAGGAACCGGTACACCCCCTGAGGCTACCCGGCGAGGCGGTGGACCCTGCCGCAGCCAGGTAGTCTGCGAGATCCGGCAGTCGACGAGATGTGGCGGCAGCCTGCGGAATCCTCGGGGGAGACATTGATCACCGCCCAGCCTCGTCTGGTCGTGAGCGCGCCGTCGTCCGGCCACGGCAAGACGGCGATCGCCGTGGGACTGCTCGCCGCGCTCAGCGGACGGGGCATCCCGACCGCGGGCTTCAAGGTCGGCCCGGATCACACCGATGCGGCGTACCTCGGATTGGCGGCCGGACGGCCCGGCCGCAACCTCGACCCACGTCTGGTCGGCGCGCAGCGTGTCGCGCCTCTCTTCGCGCACGGCGCGTCGGGTGCCCAGGTCACCGTCATCGAGGGCGCGATGGGCCTGTTCGACAGCCTCACCGGCCAGCCGGAGGTCGACGGCACCGCATCGGTCGCGGCCGCCCTGCGCGCCCCGGTCGTGCTCGTGGTGGACGTCGCCGCGATGGGTCATTCGCTGGCTGCCCTCGTGCACGGCTTCCGGATGTTCGACGAGATGGTGCATCTGGGCGGCGTCATCCTGAACCGGGTCGCCTCCGAACGGCACGAGCAGATGCTGCGCAGCGCGATGGACGACATCGGCATGCCGGTGCTCGGCGCCTTGCACCGCGGTGACCTTCCCAACGTGTTGCCCGCCCGGTCGCACGGGCTCGTCCCGGTCGCGCACCGGACCGTCGAGGCAGGCCGCGCCGTGCGCCGCCTCGGCGAGGCGGTGTCGAGCGCCCTCGACATGGACCGGCTGATGGCGCTGGCCGCGTCCGCGCCGCCGATACCGGGCCCACTGTGGTCCCCGGCCGAGGCAGCCGGGGACGTCCAGTTCGATCAGCGGCCCCTGATCGCCCTGGCCGGCGGCCAGGGCGCCCCTTACACCTATGTCGAGACTGTGGAGTTGCTCACCGCCGCCGGCGCCGACGTCGCGGTCGTCGACCCGCTGCGCGACGAGGCGCTGCCTCCGGGCACGCGCGGCCTGGTGGTGGGCGCGGGCCTCCCGGAGGGGTACGCGGAAGAGCTCTCCGCCAATCGCCGCCTCTGCTCGGCGGTCGCCCAGTTCGCCCGCGACGGCTGGCCGGTGGTGGCCGAGGGTGTCGCCCTGCCGTGGCTCGGCCGGGAACTCGACGGGCGCCCCATGTGCGGGGTCCTCGACGCCACCGCCACCACCGGGGAGCAGACCGTCGCCGGCTACCGCGAGGCGACCGCCCCCGGCACGTCGGTGCTGGCCCCCGCGGGCGCCCGGATCACCGGTTACAAGCAGCACCGCGCGGTCGTCGCCCCGCGGTCCGGCGCGAACCCGGCCTGGACCTGGTCCGGCGGCAACCCGGAAGGCTTCGTCTGGCGCCAGGTGCACGCCTCCCAGTTGGGCCTGCACTGGGCCGCCGCCCCGGAGATCGCCCGCCGTCTCGTCGCCGCCGCGCACGCCGGCCCGCAAGGCGCCGCGTCGCCGGGCCAGCCCGTTGCCCCACCGCCCGGGGTGCCGTCCGGCCCGCCGCAGGGTATGACGATCGGCTCCTCGCACGGCATGCCCTCGGGTGTTCCGTCCGGCCCGCCGGGAATGTCTCCCGCCGGTCACCCGGGCATGGTGCCGGCCGGCGCCGGCCTTCCGCCGGTCCAGGGTTCTCCGCCCGGAGCGGGCCCGAGCGGCCCGCCCGCCCAAGGCGCCCCGGAAACGGTCGTGCTGACCGCCCCGGGCCCGCTTCCGGCGGGTGCGCCGCAAAGCATGATGCACCCATCTCACAACGCTTCCGGTGCGGGTCAGGCCGGTTCCACGGCGGAGATGTACGGCCCGGGCCACGGCAACGGCGGCCCGGACGTGTTCGGCCAGGACTTCCCCGCCCCGGGCCTGCCCGGCCACGGCAACACGGGCCCGGAGATGTTCGGTCGTGACTTCCCGGGACCGGGCAGGCCGGGCCCGGATTTCGCCGGCCCGGACGGGTTCGGCCGAGACCTCCCTGGCCCGGGCAGGCCGGTACAGGACTTCCCCGGTCCGGGCAGGCCGGGACAGGACTTCCCCGGCCCGGGCATGTTCGGTCCGGAGTTCCCCGGCTCTGACGTGCCCGGCCAGGGTGTTTCGGGGCCGGGACATCCCGGCCTCCGCGGTCCCGGACCGGACCACGCCGGCACTGGGGTTCCCGGCGGACCGGGGCGTTCGGGGCCCGGCCCTTCCGGCCCCGGCCCGTCCGCCCCGGGTGGGTTCGGGCCTCGCCCCGGCATTCCCGGTCAGGGGATGCCGACCAGTCCCGGCCCCGCTTTCCCGCCCGGCCAGGGCATGCCCCCGTCCTCCAGCCCGATCGTGCTGCAGGGACAGGTGCTGCCGCCGGCGGGCCACCCGGGCAACGGCAGATCATCCGGCCCCGACATGCCGGGCCCGGACCACGGGATGCCGCCGGGCCCGGGCAGTTCACACCCGGACGACCACCCCGCCCCCGATTTCCCCGAGCGGTCCTGACAAGACTGTTCCTGCCGGCCGCAACGGTCATCCGGCGGAGCAGGTTGCGGCGGCCGGCCTTCGGCGGCCGTCTGCCGGGCGTGGGTTGTGGCGGCTGGTTCCGGCGAGCCTCGGCGGGCGCCTGGCGGCAGCGGGGCCGGTAGTGGCGAGTTCCCGCCCGGAGAGTGGGTCCTCCGGGCGGTGGCACGTGCCGCCGCCCGGCCGAGGCGGTTGAGCCCGGCCCGTCCGCGGCGGTCGGAGCGGCGGCGGTACGGGTTTCGCCGCAGGAAGCGACCCAGCGTGCGAAAGGCCGGATCACAGCCTGCGAAGTTGTCGCACCCCCCTCGTACCGTGAGGCTACGAGAACCGAAGGAGGTGGATCGTGGCCGATCGTGTGCCGCTGGATTTCGACCCGCCGGTTCGTCAGATCCGAGCCCTGCTGTTGGGCGTCGACGACCGTGACCTGACCGCGCCGACGCCCTGCCCGGGCTGGCCGGTGGCCGCGCTGCTCGATCATCTGATGGGTCTGGCGCACGCCTTCACCCTGACCGCCCGGAAACGTTCGGGTGGGCCGGGCGTCGACGGCCCACCACCTGAGCCGTCCGCCGCACATCTGTCACGCCACTGGCGCAGCCGCCTCCCGGTGCTGCTGGCCGAGCTGTCCATCGCTTGGAAGGATCCGGCCGCCTGGAGCGGCACAGCCCAGGCGGGTGGCGTCACGTTGCCCGCCACCGCGATGGGTGCCGTCGCGATGAATGAGCTGGTCATGCATGGTTGGGATCTGGCTCGCGCCACCGGCCAGGACTATGCGGCCGACCCGCGCACCCTGGAGCACTTGATCGAGTTCCTCGGTCAAGGCCCCGCCGAGGGCAGTCCTGACCGGTTCGGCCCCCGCGTTCCGGTCGATCCGGAGGAGGACCTGCTCGCCCAGGCGGTCGGTCTGGCCGGTCGCGACCCGGCTTGGCGCCCACCCCGCCGCCACCCGGCTCACGCTCCCCGACCAGCCGTCCCGGCCCTCGACTGACGACGCGGGCCGTCGGGTGAACACGACCGGCGACCGCCGGGTGAACGTCGACCGGCGACCGGCGCCCGGCCGTCTGGTGAACGCCGCCGGCGATGGGTGTCACGCACCACGCCGCGGGTCACCACCAGACGAGCTTGTCGGACGGGGGTGTGAATCTGAGTTCGGGTTCGTCCTCGAGGGCGTCCCGCAGCGTCTGGGCAACCGTGTATTTCGACATCGTCGAGCGGCCCGAGCCGACCAGATGCTCCGGGTTGTCCGGGTCCGCGACGAAGGCCGATGCCGCCAGCTGGGGGGTGTAGCCGCTGAACCAGGCGGTCTTGTTGCCGTCGGTCGTGCCGCTCTTGCCGGCGACCGGGCGTTGCAGGACGCCGTACACCATCTCGGAGGTGCCCCAGCCGCAGCCGCCGCGGGCCGCCCCGTAGCCGGTCACACAGCGGGCCGCATCGGTGGCCGCGCGGGCCACGTTGGTCTTGACGGCCTGGTGGCAGCGGGGCTCGGCGATCAGCCGTTCGCCGTGGACGGCGTGGGAGCCGTCGGGGTCGCGGATGCTGATCACCGGCAGCGGCTCGCAGTAGCGGCCTTCCGCGGCCAGGGTGGCGAAGACGTTCGCGATCTCGACCGGGGTGGCGTCGCTGACACCGAGGGTGAAGGCGCCCCAACCGGAGGCGTGTTCCTTGGTGGCGAGTCTCTTGTCGACGGCGGTCCGCCAGCGCAGCCCGAGACGTTCCGCCATGCGTACCGCCTTGTCCGCGCCGACGCGTTGTTCCAGCTGCACGAAGTAGGTGTTGACCGATTTGCCGAATCCGCTCCACATGTTCTGTGTGCCGGTCATCGATTCGCTGGAGTTCTTCGGGCACCAGTGGATGCCGCAGGTGGCCGGCCCGGGCGCGGTGATGTAACGGGAGACGAACCGTTGCGGCGAGTAGAAGGAGGTGGACAGCGGCAGCCCGGCTTCCAGGGCGGCCAGCATGGTGAAGATCTTGAAGGTGGATCCGGCCTGGTAACCGGCCATGTCACCGCCGCCGAGCAGCGGGTTGACCGTGTTGGGGTAGTTGCCTTTCACGTCGTCGTCCTGCCGCCGGTCGCTGTGCCGGCCGTTCTTCTCCTGGTCGAGGGAGTAGGTCCGGTTGACGGCCATGCTCAGCACCCGGCCGGTGCCGGGCTGGACGACGACCTGCCCGTGGGCGAAGGGGCTGCGGCGTCCTTCCTTCTCCAGGACGTGGCGCATCGCGTACCGCTGGATCTTGGGGTCGATGGAGGTGACCACCCGGTAGCCGCCGCGGCGCAGCTCGGCCTCGCGTTCCTGGGGGGTGCGGCCGAAGGCCGGTTGTTCCCGCCACCAGCTCTTGAAGTAGTCGCAGAAGAAGCCCCAGTCGTTGTGTTTCGGGGACACGGAGACGCAGTCGTTGGGCGGGGTGCTCAGCTTGAGTTTGATCTTCGTTCGGTGGGCGGTGGCGGCCTGCTCGGCGGTGATCGCGTTCATCTTGAGCATCTGATCGATGACGTAGTTGCGGCGTTCCAGGGCGGCGCGCCGGTCCTTGGTGGCCGGATCGTAGGCGGAGGGCGCCTTGACGAGCCCGGCGAGCAGGGCCGCCTCGGTGAGGCTGAGGTCGCGTGGCGCCTTGGAGAAGAAGACCTGGGAGGCGGCGAAGATGCCGTAGGCGCGGTGGCCGTAGTAGGCGGCGTTCAGATACCGCTCGAGGATCTCGTCCTTGCTGAGCCGTTGTTCGACCTCGACGGCGAGGCGCATCTCACGCAGTTTGCGGGTGGCGGTCTGTTCGGTGGCCTCGAGCGCCTCGCTGGGCGTCTTGGCGCTGTCCCGCAGCGCCATCCGGACGTATTGCATGGTGAGCGTGGACGCGCCCTGGGAGACGCCGCCGGCCTTCTGGTTGGCGACGAACGCGCGGGCCACACCTTTCGGGTCGACGCCGTTGTGCTCGTAGAAGCGGGCGTCCTCGGATGCCACGATCGCCTTGATCATGTATGGCGACATGTCGGCGAGCGCCGTGTGCTTGCGGTGTTCCTCGTAGAACATGGTGAGCAGCGTCTTGCCGTCGGCCGCGTAGACGTAGGTGGTCTGGGCCGGGGGCGCCTCGGTGAGCTGTTCGGGCATGTTCTCCAGGGCTTCGGAGCCGGCTTTGACCCCCATCCCGGCCAGCGCGGCGAAGGGGTAGGAGAGCCCGGCGAGGACCAGGCCCGCGATGAGGCCGGCCCGGATCAGGAGGGCGACTCTTCCGGCTACGGTTAGGCGTCGGCTCGTCACTCTTCGAAGGTAAGACAAACGGCCTCATGTTCGCCCGGAACGGCCGAAGTGTGGCCTCGAAGGCCGTCAGGCATGCTGGCCCCATGACGTTCGATCTCGATCATCACGGCGACGTCGAGGTGGGGGCGGGCCTGATCGATCTCGCGGTCAACGTGCGGCATCAGACCATGCCCGGCTGGCTGGCCGGGCCGATCGCCGAGTCGCTGGGCACACTGTCGGCGTACCCGGACGAGCGGAAGGCCACCGCGGCCGTCGCGGCCCGGCACCGCCGGGACCCGGGCGAGGTGCTGCTCACGGCGGGCGCCGCCCAGGGCTTCGTGCTGCTGGCGCAGGCGTTGCGCGGGGCCCGGCGGCCGGTGGTGGTGCATCCGCAGTTCACCGAGCCGGAGGCGGCGCTGCGCAACGCCGGTCACCGGGTGGAGCGGGTGATCCTGCGTGAGCCGGACGGCTTCCGGCTCGACCCGGGCCTGGTTCCGGAGGACTCCGACCTGGTCTTCGTCGGCAACCCGACCAACCCCACCTCGGTCCTGCACGGGGCCGCGGACGTGGCGAAACTGGCCCGTCCGGGCCGGGTGCTGGTGGTCGACGAGGCGTTCGCCGACACCACCTTCCGGCCGGGCGTGCCGGGCGAGCCGGAGTCACTGGCCGACCGCGGCGACCTGCCCGGCCTGGTGGTGCTGCGCAGCCTCACCAAGACCTGGGGCCTGGCCGGGCTGCGCATCGGCTACCTGCTCGGGCCGGCCGATCTGCTGCGGCGTCTGGCCGCCGCGCAGCCGTTGTGGGCGGTCTCCACGCCGGCGCTGGCCGCGGCGACCGCCTGCGCCTCGCCGGTCGCTGTCGCGGCCGAGCGGGAGATCGCGGCGGCGCTCGCCGCCGAGCGTGCCCATCTGGTGGAACGGTTGCGGCGAGTGCCGAGCGTCACGGTTCCCGGCGACCCGGCCTCCGCTTTCGTTCCGGTACGCCTCCCCGCCGCCGATCAGATACGTACTGAGCTGCGCCGACGTGGCTACGCGGTGCGCCGTGGCGACACCTTCCCGGGACTGGGCCTCGACTGGCTCCGGATCGCGGTGCGCGACACTGCCACCACTGACGGATTCGTGCACACTCTGACCGACGTGATCGAGGAGCGACTGTGACGCTGGAGACGACCCTGAAGGCCATCCGGCCCGCCGATGACGGGGCGATGACCGCCGCCCGCGAGTTGCAGGCGCGGCTGACCAAGCCGGCCGGGTCGCTGGGCTTGCTGGAGGAGTTGTCGGTGCGCCTGGCCGGCCTGGCCGGTGTGTGCCCGCCGCCGCTGCCGGCGCCGGCGACCGTCGCGGTCTTCGCCGGTGACCACGGGGTGCACGCCCAGCGGGTGACACCGTGGCCGCAGGAGGTCACCGCGCAGATGGTGGCGAACTTCGTCGCCGGTGGGGCGGTGGTCAACGCGTTCGCCCGGCAGGTCGGCGCGGACGTCATGGTGATCGACGTCGGTGTCGCCATCCCGCTGCACGGCGGGCCGACCCTGCTGGACGCGAACGTGCGGCGCGGCACCCGGGACATGACGACCGGGCCGGCGCTGACCCGCGAGGAGGCGCTGGCCGCCGTCGAAGTCGGCATCCAGGTCGCCGGGACGCTCGTCGACCAGGGCGCCCGCGCGCTGCTCACCGGTGACATGGGCATCGCCAACACGACGCCGGCCGCCGCGCTCATCGCCGCGTTCACCGGCACGTCGGCCGCGGCGGCGACCGGGCGGGGCACCGGCGTCGACGACGAGACGTATTCCCACAAGATCTCGGTGGTGGCGGCCGCCCTCCAGCGGCACACGCCCGACCCCGCCGACCCGCTGGGTGTCCTCGCCGCGGTCGGCGGCCTGGAGCACGCCGCGCTGACCGGGTTCATCCTGGGCGCCGCCGCGCGCCGTGTGCCGGTCATCGTCGACGGTGTGATCGCTGCGTCGGCCGCGGTCGCGGCGGCGGCCTTCGCCCCGGACTCGGTGGCCGCGATGGTCGCCGGGCACCGCTCCGCCGAGCCGGGCGCCACCGTGGCGCTCGCGCACCTCGGCCTGGAACCGCTTCTCGACCTGGGCATGCGCCTGGGCGAGGGCAGCGGCGCGGTGCTCGCCCTGCCCGTCGTGTCGGCCGCCGTGCGCGTGCTGCACGAGGTGGCGACGTTCGATTCCGCGGGAGTGTCCGAGAAGTGAGCATCTATCCGTTGGGCCTGCGGCTGGAGGGCCGCCGCGTGCTGGTGGTCGGCGGGGGCACGGTCGCCACCCGCCGGGTGCCGGCGCTCATCGCGGCGGGCGCCCGGGTCGAGATCGTGGCGCCGGAGCTGACCCCCACGCTGCGGGGACACGTCGACGCCGGCCGGGCCGTCTGGACACCGCGGCGCTTCGCGCCCGGCGACGTCGAGGGCGCGTGGCTGGTCCATGTCGCGATCGACGATCCGGAGGCGGCGGCCCGGGTCAGCCTGGCGGCCGAGGAGCAACGGATCTTCTGCGTACGGGCGGACGACCGCGAAGCAGCCACCGCCTGGACCCCGGCCGTCACCCGGCACGGCCAGGTGACCGTGGCGGTGACCGACGGCGGCGACCGTCGCCGCGCCATGGCGGTGCGCGACATGGTGGCCACCGTCCTGGAGGCGACCCCGCCGGCCACCCCGGAGCTCAAGGGTGTGGCCCTGGTCGGCGCGGGCCCGGGCGACCCGGAGCTGATCACCGTGAAGGGACGCCGCCTGCTGGCCGCCGCGGACGTGGTGGTCGCCGACCGGCTGGTCCCCGGCGTGCTCCTCGGCGAGCTGCGCCCTGAGGTGGAGCTGATCGACGCCGCCAAGATCCCGTACGGTCCGCAGGCCGCCCAGGAGGAGATCAACCGGATCCTGGTCGACCGGGCCTCCCAGGGAAGGTTCGTGGTCCGGCTCAAGGGCGGCGACAACTTCGTCTTCGGCCGCGGCGGCGAGGAGGCCCTCGCCTGTGCCCTGGCCGGCGTGCCGGTGCAGGTGGTTCCCGGTGTGACCAGCTCGATCGCCGCGCCCGCGCTGGCCGGTATCCCGGTCACCCACCGCGGGGTGGCGCACGAGTTCACCGTCATCTCCGGGCACATCCCGCCGGATCACCCGGACACGCTCGTCGACTGGGCGGCGCTGGCCCGGATGCGCGGCACCGTGGTGGTGATGATGGGCCTGAAGAACCTGCCGAGGATCGCGGAGCGGTTGATCGCCGAGGGACGCTCGGCGCAGACCCCGGTCGCGGTCGTGCAGGAGGGATCGACGGCCCACCAGAGGTCCCTGACCAGCACGCTCGGCGCGGTGGCCGGGGAGACCACGGCCGCCGGGATCCGCCCGCCGGCGGTGGTCGTGATCGGCGAGGTCGTGGCGGTGGCGGAAGGCTTCACCCCGGCCGCCGGCTGAACGGCAGCCGCCGGCTGAACGGCAGTCGCCGGCTGAACGGCAGTCGCCGGCTGAACGGCAGTCGCCGGCGGACAGCGCGCGTCACCCGTACCGGGAAAGGGACGCCGGGCCGAAACGGCCCGGCGCCCGATCTCACTCCTCTGTCTTCTGCTCCCCGACGCCGAGCTCGTCGAGGAACGACTTGGCCCACCGGGCCACGTCATGGGTCCGCAGATGGCGCTGCATGACCCGCATCCGGCGTTTGAGCTCCGGCTGTTCGGCGCCGACCGCACGCAGCAGCGTGTCCTTCACCCCGTCCGGGTCGTGCGGGTTGCACAGGAACGCCTGGCGCAGCTCGGTGGCCGCCCCCGCGAACTCGCTGAGCACCAGCGCGCCACCGGTGTCGCCGCGGCAGGCCACGTACTCCTTGGCGACGAGATTCATGCCGTCGCGCAGCGGGGTCACCATCATCACGTCGGCCGCCGCGTACATCGCGGCCAGCTCCTGCTTGCTGACCGACTGGTGCAGGTAGTGCACGGCCGGCGTGCCGACCCGGCCGAACTCGCCGTTGATCCGGCCGACCTCGCGCTCGACCCGAACCCGCAGCGTCTGGTAGTGCTCGACCCGTTCCCGGCTCGGCGTGGCGACCTGCACCATCACCGCGTCACCGACGTTGAGCTTGCCGTCGGCGAGCAACTCGCGGAACGCCTTGAGACGCAGCTCGATGCCCTTGGTGTAGTCCAGCCGGTCGACGCCGAGCACGATCGTCTTCGGATCGCCCAGTTCGGCGCGGATCTGTTTGGCCCGCGCCTGCACCGCCGGATCGGCGGCGAGCCGCTCCATGTCGGCGGTGTCGATGCTGATCGGGAAGGCGCCGGCTTTGACCTCGCGCCCGTCCACCTGGATCGACTGGCCGGTGTAGCGCAGGCCGAGCAGGTGCCGGGCCAGCCGGACGAAGTTCTGCGCGGCCAGCCGCTGCTGGAAGCCGACCAGGTCGGCGCCGAGCAGGCCGCGCAGGATCTCGGCCCGGAACGGCATCTGCATGAACAGCTCGATCGGCGGGAACGGGATGTGCAGGAAGAACCCGATCCGCAGGTCCGGGCGCATCTCCCGGAGCATGGACGGAACCAGCTGCAACTGGTAGTCCTGCACCCAGACGGTGGCGCCCTCCTCGGCGACCTCCGCGGCGGCCTGCGCGAACCGGTGATTGACCACCCGGTACGTCTCCCGCCAGCGCCGTTTGTAGACGGGTGTCTCCACCGCGTCGTGGTAGAGCGGCCAGATCGTCGCGTTCGACTGGCCCTCGTAATAGCGTTCCAGTTCCTCGTCGCTGAGTGGAACCGGGTGGATGTGGATGCCCTCCAGGTCGAACGGCTCAGGCGCTTCGCCTGTCCCGCCGGCCCAGCCGATCCAGGTGCCGCGATGCTCCATGAGGACCGGGTGCAGGGCTGTGACCAGGCCGCCCGGACTGGGCCGCCACTGCTTCTCACCGTCCGGCGTAGTTACCTCGTCCACGGGCAGACGGTTGGCGACGACGACGAAGGAACTTCGTTGGGCCACGCTGAGTACACCTCCGAGTGGTTTCTGTTCCCATCGTGAGCCTACTGTGTGTAAGCTCCCGCTTTCTCACCACCTCCGCACGGCCGCCTGGACCGATGCGTGATGGACCCGCAGGGGACCGGGTGTCATCCTGTGCCCGTGACCCCGCTCGATGATCATTCCCAGCGACCGCGGCCGTTGTTCCTACCTGTGGTGATCACCACGGCGGTGCTCACGGTAGGCGGCCTGGTCACCGGGTATCTGCTGTCGCGGGATCGCGAGCCGGAGCCGGTCACGCAGGGGTCGGTCCTGCTGCCGGTCGAGCAGTTGTGCCGCCCGGAGACGCAGGTGATGGGGCAGAAGGCGGGCGCCGACGGCGAGTTGCGCCAGGTGCTGCGGGTCCGGACCGAGAGCCGTACGGTCGTGTGGATCTGCCAGGACCGGCAGGCCAACCTCTACTACCACGCCAACAAGGGTGGCGGTGAGGCCAAATGGGTGGAGAACAAGACGGCGCTGTTCCTGACCGGCGTCACACACGACGGGACGGGCCGCGAGTTCCAGGCGGTGGCCGCCGACGGCTCGACCTTCACGGTCAACGGCGACCGTCTGGTGATCACGCACGTGGACGGCCGGGTCGAGGAGCAGAAGGTCGTCGCGGAGTGACAGCCCCGGGGTTGTCGTTCGCCGCGCGGGGGCAGGTGGAAAGATTGTCCTTTGATCCCGGCACCGCCATCCAACCACCGCACCCGCCGCCCATGAGCGGACTGAAAGCCTGACAATCACGATCTCGGAGGTAGGGCACCCCGTGGCCCAGTTCATCTACGTCCTGGAAAAGGCGCGCAAGGCGCACGGCGACAAGGTCGTGCTCGACAACGTGACGCTGAACTTCCTGCCAGGCGTCAAGATCGGTGTGGTCGGCCCGAACGGCGCCGGTAAGTCCAGTCTGCTGAAAATCATGGCGGGCCTGGACACGCCGAGCAACGGCGAGGCCCGGCTCATGCCCGGTTACACCGTCGGCATGCTCGCGCAGGAGCCGCCGCTCAACGAGGAGAAGACCGTCCTCGGCAACATCGAGGAAGCGGTCGCCGAGACCAAGGCCAAGCTCGAGCGGTTCAACAAGATCGCCGAGCAGATGGCGACGGACTACACCGACGAGCTGATGGAGGAGATGGGCAAGCTCCAGGAGGAGCTGGACCACTCCAACGCGTGGGACATCGACGCCCAGCTCGAGCTGGCGATGGACGCGCTGCGCTGCCCGCCGCCGGACGCCGACGTCACCCAGCTCTCCGGTGGTGAGCGCCGCCGGGTGGCGCTGTGCAAGCTGCTGCTCGAAGCGCCCGACCTGCTGCTGCTCGACGAGCCGACCAACCACCTCGACGCCGAGAGTGTGAACTGGCTGGAGCAGCACCTGTCCAAGTACGCCGGCACGGTCATCGCGATCACCCACGACCGGTACTTCCTGGACAACGTGGCCACCTGGATCCTCGAGCTGGACCGCGGCCGCGCGTACCCGTACGAGGGCAACTACTCCACCTACCTGGACAAGAAGGCCGCCCGTCTCGCGGTGCAGGGCCGCAAGGACCAGAAGCTGCAGAAGCGCCTCACCGAGGAGCTCGAGTGGGTCCGGTCCAACGCCAAGGCCCGGCAGACCAAGAGCAAGGCCCGTCTCGAGCGGTACGAGGAGATGGCCACCGAGGCGGAGAAGACCCGGAAACTGGACTTCGAGGAGATCCAGATCCCGCCGGGCCCGCGTCTGGGCAGCACCGTCATCGAGGCACAGGACCTGGTCAAGGGCTTCGACGGCCGTGTGCTGATCGACCACCTGTCGTTCTCGCTGCCACGTAACGGCATCGTCGGCATCATCGGCCCGAACGGCGTCGGCAAGACCACCCTGTTCAAGACCATCGTCGGGCTGGAGCAGCCGGACGCCGGCTCGGTGCGGGTCGGCGAGACGGTCAAGCTGTCCTACGTCGACCAGAACCGGGCCGGCCTGGACGGCAGCAAGACCGTCTGGGAGGTCGTCTCCGACGGTCTCGACTACATGATGGTCGGCAAGGTCGAGATGCCGTCCCGCGCCTACGTCGCCGCCTTCGGCTTCAAGGGCCCGGACCAGCAGAAACCGGTCAAGGTGCTGTCCGGCGGCGAGCGGAACCGGCTCAACCTCGCGATGACGCTGAAGATCGGCGGCAACGTGATCCTGCTCGACGAGCCGACCAACGACCTGGACGTGGAGACGCTCTCCAGCCTGGAGAACGCGCTGCTCGAGTTCCCCGGTTGCGCCGTGGTCATCTCCCACGACCGGATGTTCCTGGACCGGGTCACCACCCACATGCTGGCGTGGGAGGGCACCGACGAGGACCCGGACAAGTGGTTCTGGTTCGAGGGCAACTTCGAGGCGTACGAGAAGAACAAGATCGAACGGCTGGGCGCCGAGGCGGCCCGGCCGCACCGGGTGACCTACCGCAAGCTTACCCGTGACTGATCCGGTCGGCTGATGCGTTTCACTTATGACGTGCCCGTGCGCTGGTCCGACATGGACGCGTACGGGCACGTCAACAACGCTCGCTTCCTCACCCTCTACGAGGAGGCGCGGGTGGCGATGTTCTTCGTCGGGGCCAAGGCGCACGGCCTGGGCTCCTTCGAGGAGGGCATCGTGATCGCCCGCCACGAGATCGACTACGTGCGGCCCATCGACTTCGGTGACCCGGTCCGCATCGAGATGTGGATCTCCGAGTTGCGGGCGGCGGCGTTCACGGTGTCCTACGAGCTGTTCGACGACGGGGTGCTGGCCAGCCGCGCGAAATCCGTGTGCGTGCCGTACAACCTGGTCAAGGGCCATCCGCGGCGGCTGTCCGACGCGGAGCGGGAGTTCTTGAAGCCGTACACCGAGGACCGGTCATGACTGTGCTGGCTTCGTCATGCTCTCCTGGCCCTCGCCTGCGGCGTGGTGAGCCGCTCGCCGTTGCTGCCGCTCGGTGCAGTCGATCATGACTGTGCTGGCTTCGTCATGCTCTCCTGGCCCTCGCCTGCGGCGTGGTGAGCCGCTCGCCGTTGCTGCCGCTCGGTGCAGTCGATCATGAC